>JBJTNN010000169.1:0-6686 GCA_046074125.1 Bacteroidota bacterium | reverse complement strand
CAAAAGCCATTTCCAAGCCCGCATCAAAGTTTACGGTACTTTCCCAACGCAAGTTGGGGTTTTCCAATCGCGAAGGCGCCAATTGGGGTTGACCATTGTATTTTGGCAAGTTGCCACTAGGCGTGATCGTACCCCAGCGCGCATAGTTATCAAAATTGGCGTTTCCAGATTTACCTATACCCGCACGAACTTTCATGAAGTTGATCCACTTGTATTTTTTCATGAATTGCTCTTCACTTACGATGTAACCCACCGCAGCAGCAGGGAAGAATCCGTAACGGTTGTTGCGACCGAAACGCGAACTTCCGTCCCAACGACTGGTGATTTGGAAGTTCAACTTGTTTTTGTAACTGTAGTTGAATCGACCGAAATAACTAATGAAGGCCCATTCGTAAGGTGTGCGACTGAAGGCTTGCAGGGCAGTATCTGGGATAGCTACTTGGTCGATCGGACCTGTAGCATCGAAATTCTCTACGTATTTGCTTTTGGTGATGCTATGTTGTGATTCTGTTCCTGCCATGGCGCTCACAGCGTGGTTTTTACTCAATTCTTTGTTCCATTGAGCGGTCAAGAATTGGTTGCGGTTCATGGTCCAGCTGGGGAACCATTTTGCATTGCCATTTTGTTGGTAGTTGCTGTTGTACATGCGAATCAACGCAGCGGGTTCGTACAAGTACTCGTTGTAGTCCATGTAATCGATGCTGGTACTATAGTTTACAGTTAAGTTCTTGTTGATTTCATAGCTTACATTGGCGTTGTTGATAGAGCGCATTTCAATGGTACGCCAGTTTTTAAGATCGCGTATGGTTTGCAATCCAACAGGTGTAATGTAGGATTTGCTGGCACTGTCGTACAATGGGGTAAGTGGGTAAATGGGGAGCATGGTACTCATGGCAGAACCCAAACCACCGGCCCAAGAGGCATCAACACGAGAGTTGGTACCACGACTCAACGACTGCGACAATTGAATGTTCAGGCCTTTGATAGGACGGTAATCCAAGTTGATACGTTCAGAAACACGGTTGTATTTGTTACCAATGATGAAGCTACCGTTGTCGTCCATCGACAAGATGCCTTTCACCGCAAAATTCTTACCCATGTAATTGGTAGACAAGTTGTAGTTCTGTTTGAAACCATGACCTATTACTTGGTCGATCCAGTTGGTGTGATTTTTTGGATCATTGGCTTGAGCCCAACTCATGCGAATGCCATTCACAGACAAATCAGGCGTACCTGTTCTGCCATCGTTATACCAGGCCTCTTCGTACAGTTGCAACCACTCAGGCGCTGAAAGCATGTCGGGCTTGCGCGTTGGACTCGAGCTGCCCCAACGAGCGCTTACATCGAATTTTAACCCTTGTTTGCGCGCACGCTTGGTGGTAATCAAAATTACACCATTGGCACCCCGTGAACCGTAAATGCTGGTCGCTGCGGCATCTTTTAAGATTTCAATGTTTTCAATATCGTCTGGGTTGATGCTGGCCAAGGGGTTGTTGTTGAATCCACCGCCCCAGTTTGAACCGTTGGTTCGGTTCATGAAATAGTCTTGAGAGACTGGAATCCCATCGACTACGTACAAAGGATCGCCTGCAGCAGAAATGGAGGAGGCGCCTCGAACGCGTATCAAAGAGGCAGATCCAGCCATACCACTACCTACAATCACCTGAACACCCGCGGCTTTACCCTGAAGGGCAGCTTCAAAGGATGGTGCCGGCATGTCGGTGATTTCCTTGCCTGAAACGGTAGCGATTGAGCCCACCACATTGCGGCGGCTCTGACGACCGTAACCCACGATGACTACATCGCCCATACTGGAAACCGAAGATTTCATTGCGGCGTTGAAGTTGGTGGTTTCATTCAATTTAATTTCCACTTTAACCAACACATCCTCCATTTGGTCTTTGGAGAAAATGATGTTGTAAGTGCCGGGAGCAATACCGCTGATGCTGTATGAACCGCTGGCCGAAGATTTGGCCGTGAATTCGGTTTTGTACACTTCAATGGTAACCCCCTCGATGGGCTTTTTGGTTGACTCATCGGTCACCAAACCTGCCAAGGATCCTGTTTGCGCAAATGCCGAAACCGCACCAAAGAGAGCAATGGCAGCAGTTGTTAGGGCCTTACGCGTGGGTATCAATGTAAACATAGGCTTAATTTAGGGTAGCAATATAAAGAAAATTTAAAGAAGTGTCAATTATACAATTACAAAAAGTGTCAATATGACGATTCGGCGTTTCTCGCACCGAAGAAAAGGCATTATGGGTGGGTTTGGCTATCTGATTTTGGATAAAAGTGCAGAATCGTTCGAAAGCCCACATGGTTGTTTCGGTGGTTGCTTTGCATGAAGAAAATGGCCATCGGATCGAGGTAGTAAAAGTCCTTCGCCCAGGCGCCTCCTTTGATCGCGTAATGGTGTTTGAGCGATTCCGCATCAACCAAATATCCCGTAAAATCGAACACATTGACCTGCTGGTAGGCATTTTCGATCAACTGTCCGTTGGTATTTAAAATCGTTGTTTTGTTGTTGTACAAATGTCCGTAAGCGGGTGTGGACGTCCACTCGGCAACATTGCCAACCACGTGCGATAGGTTGGGGTAGGGTTTGGCGGGGTTTTGCTCCACAGGCAACGGTTTGAGGAGTGACTTTGATACTTCATTTTGAATATTCAAGCCACGACTCGTGCGCATCCCTGCATAGGCAACGGAAACGTCGTGTGCTTCTTGGTGTTGTAAAAAGGTGAAAAGACCGCCCCCCATTTTCGGGTTATTTCTAAAGTAATTACCTGCTATTTTTTTATTGACCACCCCGTCCCTGGTGGGTTGTTGAATGGCCATTTCATACAAACACATCCATTCGGCCACTGTGGGCAATTCGGCTACTACTGTGAGATTGGATTTGTTCAATGCTGCCTGCAGCGATGCATATTCGGGGGCGGTGTTGAGTACATGGGTTAGCCATTGGCAATACGCCGAAGCTTGGATCTGGCTAACGCCCACAACGGGGTAGTTGTTGTAGGTGTTTGCCTGGAAATACAGCCAAGTGTAAGGGTTGATCACCGCGGCCCGCTCAGCAGTAGCGCCAAAAGGCGACCATACACTGGTGTCTGGTTTTAATTGCGCCACCGTGAATCCCAAATTGCTTTTTACCCAATCGCTATCCTTCAAAAAGGCTTTGTATTCTGCGTTGGTGATTTCTGTGCGATGGGCCAAAAACGGTCCGCAAGAAATCATCTCGTCGATAGATAATATGGTGTCGAAGCCCGTTTGACTCTGTGATGGAAACTGATTAAAACGCAATCCCTCTGGTTGAAAACACGGGAAATAACTGGCCAGGTTGTTTTGCTTTTTGTTAACCAGAGATGCTGGCGGCACAACCGATTGTTTGGCCCCCTCTGCCGCGGTGAAATAGTATTTCATCAAGTACTCTGGGTGGGGCGTTTTTTGCGCGCGCAACCCCAGGGTAGAAAAAATACCCATCAAACAGAAAAGAATGCACTTGCGCATCCTTCAAAAATACGGGTTTAGTTTAAGGTCGACAACACAGCCTTGATTTCGTCCAAATTGGGCATCTCACCCGCATTGTCGAGAATCTCAGCATGGCGTACAATGCCTTCACCATCAATCACAAAAGCAGAACGTTTAGAAACCCCTTTCATGCCAAAAGCAAAGGTCTCATAAATGCTGTCGTAAGCGGTGCTCACCTCTTTGTTGAAATCGCTCAACATGTGAAAGTTGTAACCTTGTTGGGCCTTCCAATTGTCTAAGGTGAAAACAGAATCTACAGAAATGGCCAAAACCTCAGCATTCAATGCTTCGTAGTCTTTCAAATTGTCGCGCATGGAGCACAATTCCACGGTGCAAACGCTGGTAAACGCTTGGGGGTAGAACAAGATGACAACATTTTTGCCGGCAAACTGCGACAGGCTGATTTCTTGTTTTTCGCTGTTAAACAATGTGAATTGAGGGGCGGGAGATCCAACTTGTATGCTCATAATGGTTTTTCAATTAACAAAGGTAGGACAAAATGGTTGGGTCGGTTCGATAAGAAAGGGGGGTAATTTTCTCGCTACAGACCCAATTAGAACAATGCGGGGTTGCTATATACCCGTTTGTTGAGCTTGAGGTCTTGGAGCAAGGCACTTTTGGGGCGGAGCGTGAATAACCACTGCTTACCATAGCCGCTAGGAACCCACATAAACTCCAATTGCCAGCAGTGGAGATTGCGCACCAGGGAGAATTCGCTGGCGTTGAGTGACCGTTTTTTGAAGTCGTAACCCGAATTGTAGGAGATCTTCCATTCCGGTGTGATGCTGATATCGCCCCGCACAGTAAGTGCATTTCTGCTAAGTCGTTGCAAGGGGTTTGCGATTTCTGCGTTATAACCCACGGCGTAAGTGACATTGAGCGACCATGGAATGGAGAAATCGAAATAATTCCATGGCTGAGTTTGGATTTGCTTGAGTTCCATTTCGTCGGTGGCCAAGGGATTGGTGATGCGTGTTGGCATCGATTCTTTTGATTTTTTGCCGCCAAACATCTCCGGTTTGATGCGTGAGTTGATGTTGAAATCGATGTTTCGGAATCGCAGCGGACCTCGGTTGTTTTGGAAATAGAAACTAGAGACTCTTCTACCGTTTTTATAATCGTAAGGACTGTATCCGGCGTTCAAGCCAATCCGAATTTCTTTCGCCAGAACCGTATTGAAGCCCATGTTGATGTCTGACCATTGAAAACTGTCTGCTGAAAGATCGTAACTGCCATTCATCGAAAGCTGGTCGATGAGGTTGAACTTTTCCGTTTTTTCTTTGCCAAGACTGTCTACGCTAACCACTTTTTTGCCTTGAAGGTTGTTGCCCAGCGAAAAGCCAACCGACCCTGATTTGCGTTGTCCAAACTCGGAACCGCCGCTTTTCTCGAAAAGACTGTAGGTAATGGTTTTGTTTTGCGAATCGATATAACTTCTGTTCCAGCCTTTACGCAACCCGTCTATTTCTGGACGATATCCCATGGCGATACTGGGGGTGATGGTGTGCCTGATGGCCCTCAATTTGCCCACTTTGATTCCCGTGAATGTTCCGTAGATATTGGTGGTTAAACCGGCTGATATATTATAGGAATTTAATCTAAAAAAACCCGTTGTATCTTTTATTGTAACAGATTTACTGCTTGCATCGTAATTTTTAATTTGTCCACGGAATAACCACTTTTCTTGGTAACCCGCAGATGGGGTCAGGTTTAAGGCCCCTTTGAATAGCTTAATGTTTGTTCTGATAGGTATGGAATGACGAACACCCGATTGGATGGTCGATAAAACATCTTTGTACTTGTCGCTAAAAATTAATGTATCTTTTGTGCTTAGGGTATTGGCAAAATTCATGTTGTACGAAAATCTAATTTGTTCGTACCAAGCGGTATTATTTCCATTCTTTTTGGCAAAAGGTGTCAAGCTGGAAACACCCACATTGACGTTCGGTAACTCCAATCGAAAATCATGGGTTTGAACGTTTTGGGTGTGTCGGGCAGAGGCCGATAAGTTTACTTTGTTGCTGAAGAAGGTGCGACCATAATTCACGCTCGATTGAAATTCGTTCCTTGACAGGGTTTGGATGTTCCTGGAGTTGCGTTTGTTGAAGTCGCCAGAAACGATGTTGATGTTTCCGTTGAGGGTAGTGCCGGGTAAGAATTTGTTATCGAAGCCGAAACGCGACACGATGCTAAAGTCGTTGGTTTTGGCAAATTCGGGATTGGCTCTGTCGAGTCCGTTGCCGAAGCGACTCATGTTCAGGCTCAATTCGCTGTTGAATTTGTATCGCTTGATGTAGCGAGTGGTTAATCCCACCCTGAAATCGCCATTGAAGTAGAGGTCGGTCCCCAGTTGCGCATCGGCATTTTTGCCCAGGCCTTGGTAATAGCCCAAATTGGACAAGTAAAAACTGTTATTGGCCCCGTTGAAGCCGGGGTTGGGTACGATCAGTCCGTTTCTACGACCTTTTTGCAGCGGAGCGATGCCGAAGGGCAGGGCAAGTGGGGTGGGGATATCGGCAAAAACCAAATTGGCGGCTCCAAATAGCACTTTTTGGTTGGGGATGACTTTGATTTTGCTGGTATTTAGGTAGAAATGGGGATGGGGGTCGGCACAGGTGCTGAGTTTTCCGCTTTGGCCCATGAAACTCCCATCGGGTTGTTTTACCACTTGTTTGAGTTGGATGTGTGCTTCGTCTTGCGACAGAGAAAGGCCATACACTTTGCCCTTTTTTGTGCCTGAGTTATACATCAGACTGTCCGATACATACTGGTCTGCTCCATCTTTGAATAGAGGGAGGTCGCTGTAATTGCCCGAAGAATCAGGTCCGCCTTTGGCAAACAGCAATTTGTTGTTCAGGCCTACTTCGATGTATCGGGCTTTGAGTTCCATGTTGTCGGTATTCACCGTTGCTTGTTTGAACAAGTTGGCTTTGCCCGATTTCATTTCTAATACGATGGAGTCTTTTGCTTCGTATCGGATGGGGGATTGAAAGGGTTTGCTGCTACTGACGACTGTCTTCGAGCTGTCTGTTTTAGTGGACGATGAGTCGATGCCTTGTGCCAGTGCGGGGCGGGTGGCTGCGCATAAAAGAATAAGGGCCACTGTAAACAGGGCTTGTATGTATGTTTTTTTATGATTTTTATGCGTGATCAAGAAGTTT
>JBJTNN010000168.1:0-6912 GCA_046074125.1 Bacteroidota bacterium | reverse complement strand
ACGAGTAAGTGCCTCATAATAAATCGGTTTATAACGAAGATAGACGAAAAAAACCAAAGGGGCGTTGCCGCCCCTTTGTAACCATATGAAATCGACCAATTGTGCCTTACGGCTTGTTCGCTTGTTCTTTGGCCAGTTGATCCAACTTGGCCTTGGCCTCTTTCTTCAATTCGGCCACATCAAAATTTTCTATTACCCCGTTCCAAGTAGCTTTCGCATTGAACATATCCCCTTCTTTTTTAAAGGCGTCGCCCAACAATATCAAAGCCCTACCCACCCACAAATCATATCCATTGAAATCATCCAAAACCGCATAACAAGCCGTTTTGCACAACTCCAAACTGTCAATTGAATACAGATACTGCGCTTCCACATATTTGGCTTCCGCCGCAAATCGGTTGTTGTCTTTGGTATAAATGCCTTTCAAATCAGAAAGAACATTTTCTGTCTTTCCATTTTTAATATCGGCCTTCACCAAGGTCAACTTGGCCTCAGTGCGCATCTCCGCGGGTGTTCCATTGTCGGCCAGCACCTTCGCCGAAACCGCTTCCAAGCCCGCTGTATTGCCAGATTTTGCATAGCAATACATCATGGTTTGCCAGCAATTTTGTTTGGTTTCACGACTCTGGGTGATGGGCTCCAACACCTCTACATAGGCCAACACTTGCTCACAGCTGGGGTTCTCTCCGCTCAACTTCAATACCGCCAATGCCGCATCTTCTTTCAAGTCGCCCGAATTAGCCAAAGCCACCACAGCGTAATGCTCAATCGCCCCCGCTTTGTTTTTCAACGCTTCAAAGGTCAAAGCCAAATGATAGTGCGCCAACAAATAGAAGCCACCCTTGGGAAACTCCTGCAAATACGCCTCAAACCCTTTCTGTGCGATGGCATAGTCTTCTTTCTCATAAGCATTGTAGCCCACCTCGTACATCAAACTGTCTTGGTCCTCATTAGAAATTCCGCCACGGTCTTTTTTCCATTTCACATATTGCTTGGCATCCCCTTGCTCTGCGTAGATCTTCTTTACCATGTCGTTGGCTACCTTGGCCTCTGGCGTACCAGGATAGTTGTCGTACAGCTTCGAATAAATATCCACCGCACTGGTCATCTTTTTAGAATTGTAGTATATACGTCCCAAAGTACTATAGGCCCGATTCGCGCGGGGGTTGGTGGGATATTTCTGCAAAATCTCGGTGTAGTAACGCTCCGCATCCGCCATTCTACCCATCACCGTGTATTCCTCAGCGGCCTCAAAATAAGCATCCACCACAAATCGAGAGTTTGGAAATTCCTGAATCAATCGTTTCATGGCCGATACCTTCTCTTCTGACTTTTCGATCAACCCGTAAATCAACCCGCTTTGAAACAACGCATAATCCGCATCCGCCCCATTCTTGCCACTCACATAGGCATACGCCTTCACTGCATCGTTCAATTGCTTGGTCATAAAGTAGCAATCGCCCAAGCGCAAATAGGCATCGTGTACCATGCGCTCCTCATACCTGCCCTGGGCTGCCTTGGTGGTAAAACTGCTAAACTGCTCACCCGCCTCGGCGTATTTCTTTTGCTGAAACTTCACATAACCCAACCCATAATACGCGTAGGGCTGCACTTCTGTGCTGGCCGATGCAGGGCGGTCTAAAAACGATTGATACGCAGCCACGGCCTGAGATTCATTGCCTTGCAACATCAAAGCCTCAGCCTTCCAAAACAGGGCTTGTGCCGCATAATCAGGATTTGCGCGACGTGCAGCACATTTTTCAAACAATTCGAGGGCACCCACAAAGTTGCGACTCTTGTACAACTCCATTCCGCGGGCCAAGGTTACCTTTTGATACACCTCTTCGGTTTGTGCATCCAACTCACCCAATCCATCCAACAAGGCCACTGCCTCTCTGTAGCTATCCGTATTGATCAACAACCTTGCCTTCAACTTTGTGGCTTCTTTGGCATTGGCCTTGTTCGGAAACAATTTTACATATTTATCCAACAAACCAATACTTTGATTGTCGTTCAACAAAATCGCCAACTTGGCCTGATTGAAAAGGGCCATCTCCGCGATATCAGGATTGTACCCGGTGCGGAATGCCTCAGCATAGGCGTTCATGGCCTCGCGGTTGCGCTTCTGCTTCATCAAGGCATTGCCCAATTGAAAACTGGCGATTTGCGACAAACTATCTCCCGTTGCCGCCACGCTACTCAACCACAAAACACTGCCCTCGTAATCCCCTGTGCGATAAAACGAATACCCAATTTCGTATTTTTCTTCCACTTTGAGGGTATCGGGCGATAATTCCGCCAAACGATACGATTCAGCCGCTTTGTCGAACGCGTTTTTTCTGAAATAACACTTCCCTTTCAACCATTGAACCTGATTTTGAGGCACTTTTTTACCCACTTTTTCCAGCTCCGCCAATGCGTAATCGTAATTGTTCATTTGGTAGTGCACTTGCGCCAAATAAAACCGCACATTGTCGTACCCATTGTCGCGAATTCTCTCAAACGCAGTAATCGCTTGTGGATAATCTCCCATCATCAAACAGGCGTATCCATAGTAGTAACTTCCCAGGTCTCGGTACTCGCCAGGAGCGTCGGCCACGGACTTCAAAACCTCCACGGCTTCTTTGTATTTCTTGCTGTTCACCAAGCAAAATCCTTTTCGATAACTGAACTGCGAACGGAGTCCTTTGTCGATGGCTTTCTCCTCCACATTTTTGTAGTAGCGGAGTGCGCTGGGATATTTCGACTTCAAATAATAGAAATCACCGAGGGCCAAATTTGCCTCTGTGGTTTTCAAGGAACCGGGGTTCTGGTCTAGGAATTGCTGGAGAGAAGGCACCCCGTCTGAATGTCCCGCCTTCAATTTCGAGATGGAATAATAGTATTCAGCCTCGGCGCGTTGATCACCCTCGGGCATCAAATTTAAGTAACTCCTAAATTGAGCCACCGCTGCATTAAACCTTCCTTCGCGGAACAATTCTACCCCACGGTCGAAGTGCGACGGAGGAAATTGATTCTGTTTGCTTTCCTGGGCGAACAAGGGCGACAATCCAGCCAACATCACGACAAAAAATGCCAATCTCATAATTCAAAGATAAACGGCAAACCCAGGGCAATATTTCGACCTTATTCACCCAAAAAACCACTGCCCGTTTGATTGTACAGTAACAAAAAAGGGAGCCCGTTGGGCTCCCTTTTTTTATCGATTTATCAAAGATTAACCTTTCAATACTTGCTCAACCAAAGCTGCCGCCTCAGAAAGTGTGATGGCGCTGTACACCTTCAAACCACTTTCGTCGATGATGCGCTTGGCCTCAACCGCATTGGTACCTTGCAAACGCACGATGATCGGAATCTGAACATCGCCAATTTTGCGATACGCCTCAACCACACCGTTGGCCACGCGATCGCAGCGAACAATACCACCAAAAATATTGATCAAGATGGCTTTCACGTTGGGGTCCGACATAATAATCCGGAAACCATTTTCAACCGTTTCCGCGTTGGCAGTACCTCCCACATCCAAGAAGTTGGCAGGCTCACCACCACTTAACTTGATGATATCCATGGTTGCCATCGCCAAACCAGCACCGTTCACCATACAACCCACGTTCCCGTCGAGCTTAACATAGTTCAAATTGAATTTACCCGCCTCAACTTCTGTTGGATCCTCTTCCGCCAAATCACGGAGTTCCATGAAGTCTTTGTGACGGTACAATGCATTGTCGTCGAGGTTCACCTTGGCATCCACCGCGATGATTCTATCGTCTGACGTCTTCAACACAGGGTTGATCTCGAACATGGCACTGTCAGTTTCATCGTAAGCACGGTACAAGGCCGATACAAACGTAACCATCTCCTTGAACGCCTTACCTTCCAATCCCAAGTTAAACGCAATTTTGCGCGCTTGGAATGGCTGCAAACCCACCGCAGGATTCACCCACTCTTTGTGGATTTTCTCTGGATGCTGCTCCGCTACCTCTTCGATATCCATACCGCCCTCGGTGGTGTAGATAATCACATTTTGCTTGGTCGCACGATCGAGCAATACACTCATGTAGTATTCTTTGGGCTCGCTTGCACCGGGATAGAATACATCCTGGGCCACCAACACTTTGCTTACCAATTTACCCGCCGCACCAGTTTGAATGGTCACCAATGTACCTCCCAACAAGTTTTTGGCGATCTCAGAGGCTTGTTCGGGGTTTTTCGCCACCTGAACTCCGCGCTGTTCGCTGCCTTGAATTTTACCTTTACCGCGACCGCCGGCATGGATTTGGGCCTTTACCACACACCAATCAGATTGGAAATGTTCTTTAACTTTTTGGGCCGCTTCCAAGGCTTGCTCGGGCGTTTCTGCTACGAATCCCTCTTGAACGGCTACACCGTATTTCTTCAGGATTTCTTTGGCTTGATACTCGTGGATATTCATGTTGATGCGAGAATGCTAGATTATTGCGACGCGAAAATAACTAACTTTGACCCAATTTAGGGCACAAATTGGCGTTTTCATGATGGTTTTCTGCAAGAATTTACAAAAGCACTATGGTCACCTTCCCGTTGTGAAAGGCGTTGACTTAGAAATTCAAGCCGGAGAAATCGTTGCCATCGTGGGTGAAAGCGGCGCCGGGAAAAGCACCCTGCTGCAGTTGCTCGGCACCCTAGACCAACCCGATGCCGGCGAAATTCGCATCAATGGCACCGATGTTACCCAGTTGGGGGGACGTAAATTGGCCCAATTCCGCAATAAACATGTGGGATTTGTGTTTCAGTTCCACCAACTCCTGCCAGAATTTACCGCACTAGAAAATGCCATGATGCCGGGATTGATTGCCGGCATATCCAACAAACTGGCCGAAAAGCGGGCCATACAACTGCTCAACTATCTCGGACTTGGCGATCGCAAAGACCACAAACCCGGACAACTTTCTGGCGGCGAACAACAGCGCGTAGCCATCGCCCGGGCGCAATTCAATCAACCCCAAGTCATCTTTGCCGATGAACCCACCGGCAACCTCGATTCTGGAAATGCAGAATTGATACACCAGTATTTCAAACAATTGCAACGCGATTTCAACCAAACCATGGTCATCGTTACCCACAATACCGCACTGGCCAACATCGCCAATCGCACCCTGCGCATGCAAGACGGGGTGTTAAAATAAGTTGGGGCCCCATCGCTGAGACCCCAAACCAACTAAACTAACCTTATAAATAAACCTACATCATTCACGCATTTCGTAGCGCGACTTGCCATTCCAACCCATACTCACACCAAAGCGCACCCCGTATTTACCAGGAACCAAATACACGTTTACTGGCAAATTCAACTTGCCCGACTTCAATGTTTTTCCTGCCGCAAACAAAAACCCAGTGGTAAAGGTCACGTTGCCTCGACTGTCGGGCCGACTCTCAACCGTTGCCGCAGGATCATATTTGGTGGTCCAAGTAGCCCCACCATCCATGGAGTACATGTCCATGTATTTTGAAAATGAAAACGTAGGACCAAACGCAAATTCCCATCCGCTTACGTTGTTTCGCAAACCATTCAAGAAGGTAGCACTTGGGATAAACCTACCTTGATCCAAGCCCGTAACGGTAGGGATGAATTCGAACAAGGCCTGAAAATTCCCTTCGTTTAAATACTGCTTTTCAAATTGATAGCCAAATTGGAACATGTAAGGCATCCCATCGTAACCGCCTTCTTTGGTTGGCGCCTTGATGATGCGGGCCGATTCCCCCGTAAGTACAGTCATCCCCATACGCGGACCGTCGCTCTTCAAACGCAACTGATACGGATTGTTGATAGAATTGTCGAATTCCGCTTTTTTCGTCAGCTTATTCACCAAATCTTGGTCGTTGCCTTTGCCAAACACTTCGTTCATGGTTACGCGAATCATCGACAGCTCATTGCCCGGAATATTCAAAAATTCTTTCACATAACTCTTTTCAAAAATGCCCGATTCTACATCCAACAAACGAATGCTTACGTTTACGTTATCGCCCAATTGAGAAATACTTCCGGTGATGATTTTTTGCACTTTCAAACGCTTGCCAAACTCTGCCAAACAAATTTTTGAAAAACAACCTGTCATTTTCAGAGTGTCGCGCTTGGCGATGTATTCGATGTCGTATTTGTCCATCACCTCAAAATCACCCAAACGAACCAACTCGTTGATAATGTATTGAATGCATTGACTCTGATTGGCCGCTGTGTACCCTCGGGTGTCAAAATCGATGATGGCAATGCTGGGCTTCGGCGTTACCTGTGCCTGCGCCGCGGATGTCAAGGCGAAAAACGCCACAAACATACTTTTTGCGATAATTGTTAGATTTTTCATGCGATAATTTTTTACAAAAATCACCCCGAAGGCATTAAAACTCCCTACGGATTACCGCATATTCTCCAACTAATTTTAAGGATTTTAGCACAATTGCTGTCGGTTTGTTTCAACAATTGCATTTTTCGCAAAGTTTTTGTCGGTAAATTATCAATAGTTGCATTTTTTGCAACAAATATTTTTTAGCTTTACGGAAAATCGCAACTGCCATGACAACAGCTACCGTCCAATCGAATTTCATAGAATTGCTAAAACGTTCGGCGCCCATGCACATTAGCCTGGCAGAAGAACTCAGTGAATTGTTGCAAATCAGCCTTGATTCGGTATACAGACGATTGCGTTGCGAGACCGACATTACCCTATCAGAAACGTTCGCCATCTGCAAACACTTCAACATCCCGCTTGAGGCATTGTCGGAAGTCAACTCCAACATGGTGGCTTTTCGCATCAACAAGCTCACCGCCGATTCTGAGAGTTTTTACCAGTACTTACAAGTGCTTCATGGCGATTTGTCGTGGATGATGAAATACCCCAACCATCGCCTCATCTATGCCGCCGAAGATTTGCCGGT
>JBJTNN010000167.1:0-4858 GCA_046074125.1 Bacteroidota bacterium | reverse complement strand
TGCTCCCTGAGTTGGACTCGAACCAACGACCTAGCGGTTAACAGCCGCTCGCTCTAACCGGCTGAGCTATCAAGGAGTCTGTGTTAGAACAAGGTTGCTTTTTCAAGCGTTGCCTTGTCTCAACCGGAATGCAAAAATAGTATGAAAGCGGTTTCGATTCAATACCTTTGCAGAAATTTTTTAAAATATTTTTATGAGCCTTCTCGTTATCGGATCTGTTGCGTTCGACGCCATCGACACCCCCTTTGGTAGTACTGGTAAAATTGTGGGTGGCGCTGCCTCCTATATCTCTTTGGCTACTACATTGTTGCACAAGCCCGTGGGCTTGGTGGCCGTTGTGGGTGAAGACTTTGATTTTGACTTTGTAGAGACCTTGAAACAACGGGGTACGGATACAGCTGGACTTCAAGTAAAGGCAGGCGAGAAGTCGTTTTTCTGGCATGGGAAGTATCACATGGACATGAATTCACGTGATACACTCGTAACAGAGCTCAATGTTTTGGGTGATTTCGACCCCGTTATTCCTGAAAATTGGCAACAGCCCGATTTTGTGATGCTCGGCAACTTGAGTCCCCAGGTGCAACTGACCACCCTCGATCGCCTGACCCGCAAGCCCAAATTGGTGGTGATGGATACCATGAACTTTTGGATGGATATCGCCATGGATGACCTCAAAACCGTGTTGAAGCGTGTAGATGTGCTCACCATTAATGATGAGGAAGCCCGACAATTGTCCGGCGAATACAGCTTGGTTAAAGCCGCCCGCGTGATTCGTGCCATGGGCCCCCAAACGTTGATCATTAAAAAAGGAGAGCACGGTGCGTTGTTGTTTGGTTCGGAAGGACAAACGTTCTTCTGTCCCGCACTTCCTTTGGAAGAGGTGTTTGACCCCACCGGTGCGGGAGATACATTCGCAGGTGGATTTATCGGATACCTCGCAAGCACTGGCAGAACAGATTTTGAGGCCATGAAAACAGGTATCGTGTACGGAAGTGCTTTGGCCAGCTACTGCGTTGAGCAATTCGGAACCACCAAACTGGCGTCGATTACCCAAGAAGATGTAAATAGTAGGTTGGCACAATTCCGCGCCTTGATGTCGGAAAACGCCTAATCTCCTCTCAACTCTTGGTCTAAACCGAATCTGCGATTCGGATTTATTTGATCAACTCGTACACATAACTGCCTTTGGCTGCAACCTTGAGCGAACTTCCCAACGGGGTGATTTCGCCTGTCATGATGTTGCGCAACTTGCTGTACCCCGCGGTTATTTCAGAAAACCTGGCCATTGAAATGTCTTGGGTTTCGTCGCTCTGACTCAATACAACCATCACTTTTTGGTTTTCGGTGTATCGGAAATAGGTATAAATGCCATTAACGCCGGTGTATTGCATGGTTTTTCCGGTACCCAATGCGGGCATTGATGTGCGGGCTTTGTTCAAGGTTTGCATCCATTTCCACGCCTCGTTCTCTTTGGAAGTACGGCCTTTGGGGGTGAACTTATTAACTGGGTCGCCATTCCATCCGCCGGGGAAATCAAAACGCACATAAGCATCCGATTTTTCTGTTTTGCCCGTCATGAGAATTTCAGTTCCATAGTAAATACAAGGCAATCCACGGGTGGTCAGTAGCAACGCTATGCCTCTTTTCCATGCATCGATGTCTTCGTTGGCGATCGAATAGAAACGAGAAATATCGTGGTTGTCCAAAAACGTGCAGTTCTTATAAGGGTCTTGATACAAAAAATCTTCGCTCTGGGTGATGTAAACGCGATTCAGTCCTTCGGTCCATCCGAACGGTTTTGAGCAGGCTTCTTGAAAGGCCCAGCACATCGAAAAGTCGGTTACTCCCGGCAAGCGATTGTTTTCGAATCCTTTGATGTTGTTGCGAACAAATGTGGCTTGCGTGGTGGTATGCTGTACCCAAGTTTCGCCGTAAATGGTGAGTTGGGGATACTCGCGCAGCAGCACTTCCATGAGGTGATTCATGTAGGCCTGGTCTGGGTAAGGATAGGTGTCGATGCGATACCCCGATAAGTTGGCAAACTCAATCCACCAGAGGTATAATTGGTCGAGGTAGGTTGCGATGTGTGCGTTTTTTTGATTGTAATCGGGCATGGTGGCCACGAACCAGCCATCGGTGTTGATGTTTTTCTCGGAAGGAGCCCCGTTGGGATCACCGAAAGTTGGCGCGCGGAAGTTGGTTTGCACGTAGGTGTCTTTGTAGTTGAACCAGCCGGTGTCGTAATACTGATTCATCCAATGTTTGTCGCCCACGTGGTTTGGGATGATGTCCATGATCATCTTCAAATTGCGCTTGCGCATTTCGGTTACTAGGTCGGCGTATTCTTTGTTGCTACCAAATCGGGGGTCGATTTCATAGTTATCGGTGATGGCGTAGCCGTGAAAACTCTCTTCGGGTTGGTCGTTGGTTTGAACGGGGTTGAGCCACAATGCGGTGATGCCCAATTCTTTGAGGTAGTCGAGTTTGCTGCGAACTCCTGCCAAATCGCCACCATGTCGCGATTTCAATCCACCCCGATCCACCCGAACGCGGTATTGCATATCGGCATTGTCGTTGTCGGTTTCCCAGTTGCAAAAACGGTCGGGGAATATAAGGTAGGTGACATCGTTGGGTGTGAGTCCGGGCGCCTGCAAATCTTTGGAGCGACGTGATTTTAGTTCGTATTTAAGTACGTAGGGACTTTGGGCTTTGCTGCGTTTTTCTTTTGGGGTAACATTGAACTCCAAAAAACCGGGCTGTGTGTTGGGCTGAATGGTGAGGTTGAGGTAGCAAACATGTCGGTTCGCACTCTGTGCCACACTATCTAAAGTAACGCCGGCGTAGGGGGTCATGGCGATGTTATAAAGGCTGATGTTTTCGGCGTGTAAGATGATCTCCAATTTGGGGTTGCTATAGCCCAAAAACCAGGAGGGAGGCGCAACGTGATACGTATTTTTTCGTGGGGGTAACAAACTGGCAGATAGGCTGTTTGCGATAAAAAATAGGATAGAAAGGCAATGGAAAATCAGCTTTTTCATGAATTCTTTTCGGTATTACAAAGAAAGTGCAATTTTTTGGGAAAAAGGTTATTGTCAGTTTGACACTTTTTTATTTATCTTTACAGCAGAAATATTAAAACAATATAAACATGAAAAAAATTTACTCACTCATTGCCTTGGCTGCGTTGACAACTGCAGCTTTTGCGCAAACTGTAAAGGTTACCTTCCGGGTAAACATGCAGAATGTAGCAGTAGGTCCAAAGGGTATCCGCATTGCCGGTGATTTGCAGGCTGATGGCGGTATCGGAAGCAACTGGTCTCCAGGAGCAACTGGTAACACTTTGACAGCTACTGGATCTGGTTATGTGTATTCTATTCAATTGACATTGAAGGCGAGCACAAGCTACGAGTACAAGTACATCAACGGTGACGCTTGGGGTATGCCCGATGAGTCTTTCAACCGTAAATTGACTACTGGTACCGCTGATCAAGTATTGGATGTTTACTGCTTCAACGACGCTTCTGCGGATTGTGCAGCTCCAGCAACTGGTACTCAGCGTGTGGTTTTCCAGGTAGACATGAAGAACGAAGACGTATCTGCGGATGGCGTTCGCGTGGCTGGTAACTACCAAACCAAAGCCGGTATGACATCTGATTGGACTCCTTCAGACGATGCAGCTAAATGTAAAAACGTTGGCGACATGTACTACTTGGTGGCTTTCTTGCCTGATGGTGACTACAAGTTTAAGTTCGTTAACGGTAAGAGTGGTTGGGAGTCAGTGAACGACCGCGATTTGAAAGTGGCTGGTGCTGGTGTGATTACCAAGCATGTTTGTTTCAACCAACAAGATACTTGTGCGTTGATTCCTAAATACAAGCGCGACGTAACTTTCCATGTTGTTGATGGTAACTACCAAAACAGCTTTAAATTGACCAACGTGAAATTCAAGGGTAACTTGTCTGGTTGGTCTGATTTCGTAGCCAACGATAGCGGTTTGCGTGGCGATAAAGTAGCCAACGACGGTATTTGGTCTGCTACTTACCCTCAGGTATTGACTGGTTCTTACGAGTGGGGTGCTACTGCTGGTGCGGCTGGTACGTGGATCATCAAAGGTCCTAACCGTACTTTCAAGTTGAACTACACCGATGGTTCTATCACGGGTGATACAGTTTACACCATTCCTAAGTTGGGTTCATTGTTGAACGTAACATTCTCTGTAGATATGTCTGATACCATCGTTTCTGCTGATGGTGTTTGGTTGGCCGGTAACTTCCAACCTTACATGGATACTGCTCAGGTGGAGTGGAAATTCAACAAAATCAAATTGAAGGATATGGGTAATGGCATTTACTCTACCACCATCAAAATTTGGGCTCAAAAATATCAGTTCCGTTTCGCCAACGGTTTGTCTGAGAACGACGACTTCAGCGAAAAGAACTTGAACATTGCATGTGGTTCTTTGAACGGTTACAATAAAGTGGATCGTGTGTTTGATATCGCTACTGCTACCGCAGACGTTACTTTGCCTACTTACAAATGGAACTCTTGCACAGTGGTTTCTAACAAGAACATCATTGAGAACGCTGAAGTGAGCATTGCTCCAAACCCAGCGGAAGGTCAGTTTGTGGTTTCATTGGCAACCAACAACATCAAAAACATCGTGGTTCGCAGCATCGATGGTCGTGTTGTTCGTAGCATCAATGCCAACAGCAAGGTTGAGACAGTAAACGCCAACGGTTTGTCAGGTATTTTCTTCGTGAACATTACCGACAACGCAGGTCGCACTACTACTCAAAAAGTTGTATTGAAGTAATCTAGATTATTATCGAATAACGCAAGAGGGGCGGCCGCAGGCCGC
>JBJTNN010000166.1:0-9007 GCA_046074125.1 Bacteroidota bacterium | reverse complement strand
ACTATCTTCCAACTACCATCCAATCCAATCATGTTTTCCACATAAATCGCCAAAACCCTTGAAAAATTGGGGTTTACCATGTTGAAAAAACGCGAGCCCAACAACAGCAAGGGTTTTCGCGTATTTGATTGATTACAAGTTGATTACATTTTCGATTTTTTTGGACATTCGTGAAACAAAACAAAATGTGTTCACCAAAACCGCCAACCCACCCGCTTCCTTGTAAAATGATGTTTCTTTGCACTGAAAAAGCCCCAACTTCAAGGCCCATCGCACCATGACACTCTATCCCTTCAAAACCCAATTTCTTAAAACATCGCTCAATAGACAACAAGTTTCCCAAAATTTGATCAAAGAAACCTTCCTGTCAGATGCCGATTTTAAAAAGTCAGACGATCAACAAATTTCTTTTTTTGGGGAGGTTTCAGACCAAGATTTTACCCTTGAAACAATTACACAAAACAAACCATTGGTCAATTTCATTACTGGCGAGATTCGCGGTTCAGACAACGAAATTTATATCCTGTTACAATTCGGTGCCTGGCAACACCGCCGCATCTTTCTCCTTTTTGCCCTATTAATCGTTGCCTGTTTCTCTTTCCTGGCCAACCACCTCATACTGTATAAAGCAATCTATCCCCAAACCCTGGCCGCTTGGTTGCTCCTGTTTACCTTTATCGCCCTGAGTGCCACCCTCATCGCTAAAGCCAAAAAATTCCGACAAAACACCACCCCAACCATCCACCATTTTTGCACGCTGTGGCAAGCGCAGCCCATCAGCAAAAACGAAGTGCCCCTGATTTTCCAATAGAAATCGAAAAATACACCCACTTGCGGATCGATACACCCACCGCAATGCCCCAAAAAGGCAACAGGATTACGGCTTGGCCAATAACGCCAAAAAATCGGCCTCCCAACTCACCTGGGGCGTCTCAACAATGCTGCCCACATAGCGCGACTCCGTAGCAAAATCCACCGAAGGATTGCCTCCCACCACACCCGCAACCGGCCACGTATGCGCCACACAAACCTCAGGTACACGCCCTATGGTTACAGATTTCTGACCAAAGAAAATATCGCCTGCCAAGGCCCCATCAATGAGCTTTTTGTCTCGGTTCACCCTGCGGTAATCCAATCGAATCAATACCCCAGCATATTCCAACTCCTCGCGGTTCCTCACCACATTGCCCTCGGTGCTCGCCATCAACACATCCAATGCCTTACACAACCGCGGCAAACCCATCCGCGTATCCGAACACCAATTCCCGCCAATCATCAACACATCAATGCGTGAAGGCCTACCCGCCATGGCCTCGGCCCTTGTGCGCAAAACCGAATCCAATCCCTTGATGACAGCAGCATTGGGCTCATAACTCATATATTCACCCTCAATCTCCTGCCAAAACGCCGCTGCATCCGCCCTTAACACACTGTCACCCCCTTGGTATAAACCCTGAGCCAACGCCATACCGCCTACCTCGCTTTTCAAATAATGCAAAGCGGGATGTAACCGCCATAACTCACTGTTTACATTGTCAACAATGTCTACCACAATGCCGCCACCCTGTGAATGTATTTCCTGCTTATTGTTCATGTCCTTTTTACCGCGACCCAACATCCCACACCCGCCCAATGTTAAAATCGCCATAGCCCAAGCCAATCGTTGTATCATATCAGCAAATTACCACCAAATTTTTAATACACCCAATTAAAATATTACCTTCGCATCAAGTCATGAGTCTATCCCTAGACGCCATCAAAAAACCCATCGAAAAGGAACTCACCGCCTTTGAAGTCATGTTCAAACAGAGCATGAAAACGCGTGTGCCCCTGCTCGATACCATCATGACCTACATCGTGAAACGAAAAGGGAAACAAATTCGACCCCTCTTTGTGATGTATGCCGCCAAATTGTTTGGGGATATCAACATCAGAACCTATCGAGGGGCCTCCTTGGTTGAACTCCTCCACACGGCCACACTGGTGCACGATGACGTGGTCGACGACAGCTTCCAACGCCGAGGTTTCTTTTCCATTAACGCCCTCTGGAAAAACAAAATTGCCGTTTTGGTGGGCGATTACCTCTTGTCTAGAGGCCTTTTACTCGCCGTGGAACACCGCGATTTCGACATGCTTGAAATCGTTTCAAATGCCGTGCGCGACATGAGTGAAGGCGAATTGTTGCAGCTCGAAAGAGCCCGTTTCATGAACGCCACCGAAGAAGTGTATTTTCAAATTATCAAACAGAAAACTGCTTCCCTCATTGCCTCCTGCTGCGAAATCGGTGCCGCCTCCACCACCCAAGACACAGAAATCCAAAAGAAAATGCGACAGTTCGGTGAAGCCATCGGACTTGCGTTCCAAATTCGCGACGATCTATTCGATTTTGGTGACAACAAATCGGGGAAACCCGCCGGACTCGACATCAAAGAGAAAAAACTCACCCTGCCCATCATATATGCCTTCTCCAAAGCATCGCCAAGCGATGTCAAGAAAATCAAAAAATTGATGCGCAGCGATATGAATGAAAAACAGAAAATTGCTGAGGTAGTCGAGTTCATCACTGTGCACGGCGGCATGTCCTACGCGCGAATCAAAATGAACGAATTCCGCGACCGTGCCTTTGAAATTCTGGAATCCATCCCCGCCAACAAAGAACACAAACAAACCCTGCAACACCTGGTCAATTTTGTGATCGATCGAAACGTATAAACATGAAGGTACAAATTCAAAATCATACCATTGAATTCACCAAAGAAAACAGTGAATGGGCCATCAATAACCACCCGCCCCTAACCCTGTTTCCCCAAGGCAATCAAACCATCCTGTTACAAACCACCAATCAAACCATCCAAGTGCGTTGCATCGGTGTAGATCGCAGCGCCAAAACGGTGACCCTCCTATACAACAACCAAAAATATACGGCCAAAATCACCGAACCCATGGATGAATTGCTTAAATCGATGGGACTTGAAAACGCCTTGGTTCCCAAAATTGCCGAAGTCAAAGCCCCCATGCCAGGATTGGTGCTGGATGTGTTGGTTTCGGTCGGACAAACCGTAGAAATGGGAGAAAAAATCCTCGTGCTGGAAGCCATGAAAATGGAAAATGCCATCAAATCACCCACCGCCGGCACCATCGCATCCATCCACGTTTCAAAAGGTCAGGCCGTAGACAAAAACTTCGTCTTGATTCGTTTCGAATAACACCCAACCCCAACAAAATCAATCCGTGAGTTATCCCGGCAACACCAAAAACTCACCATCCATTGCCTCCAATGCCATCTTCTGGCTGCTGGGAATTATGGCCGTGCTGGGACTTCTCAACTTGGACCGACTCCCTATCGCTTGGAACGATGAAGTTCAAAACCTAGACCCCGCTTTGGTATGGCACAACACCGGCATTTTCTGCTCGCCCCTGTGGCCAAACCCGGGCGCAGAAACCAAATTCCTTAGCTATCCCCCGCTCATTGAAGCCTGGCATTGCCTGTGGCTATTCTTCGGCAAATCCATCTGGATCACTCGATTGCCATTCTTAGTGGCTCACCTCCTTACCGCCTTTTTGTTGTATCGATGCTTGCTTTCCCTACTCAAAAACCAAGAAAAATCGATCTTTTGGGCATTCATCCTCACAGCGTTGTTTCTGTTCGATAAATCCACCGGAGAAATTGCCCGCAGCTTGCGCGTAGAAACCCCCATTCTACTGCTGCTTGCATGCCTAATGCCTTTACTTTCTCAATTTTTTAAAGAACCATCCCCATTAAACGCCGGCCTCATCGGCGCAATACTCAGCGGCCTAGCACTCGCCCACCTCTACACCTGGCCATTGGTGGCAACGGTACTTTTTCTGTGTTTTCTGGCCTCACCCAAAAAGAAACGACTGCATACCACCTTGCCACTACTGATCCTCTTTGCTTTGCCCTGTTTCCTATTTTGGATCACTGTACAGCCAGATCTGCATCAACTCAAAACGCAACTGTTCATGCAAGCGGCAGATCACAGCAGCCACTCCTTGACTAACAATTTATACGCATTTTTTTTGGGCCGATTCTACCCATATTCCCTAGAGCAACCCTACACCCCCTTCCTTCATTTGCTCTATTTTGTGGGGGCCATCCAACTGCTATACTTTTACCGAAATTCTTTTCAAACCACCCAAACAGCCCTCGTAAAAGCCTGGATACCCCTACTGTACCTGTCGCTATCGCTGCCCATGATGCTGGCCATCGCGCCGCAACACCGATATTACCCTGTTCAACATTTCTTGGGCATTTTAACCCTTGCCGATGCCATCGTATGCCTGGGATTTCCCTGGAAGACTCGGAAAATATCTAGTTGGCTTCGCGAACAAACATGGACCCAAAACCAAACAATCCGCAGGACAGCAACCCTTTGCTTTGTGTTCGTCTTGATTTTCCCCTACGCCATCAGACATTCCGCAGCCCTGTTTCAACGCAAACAAAGAAATCCAGATACCGCCATTGAATTCCTCAATAAAAACCTCAACAACGTCCCCGCAGGCGACATACTTGGCGAACCCATCGCCAATTACTGGCTCGCCCAATCACCCAACCCCAAAAACTGGCGGTTCGGCTTCGAATTCTATCCCCAACATTTTGCATTCAATCCCAGCATCCCCAGATATTTCCTCTCACGCGTAACGCCCAACCAATTGCCCTTTTTAACCCCCCTAGATTCCCTAAAAATCCCGCCATCCCCTTGGCAACAGAAACTCAAAATGGATAGGGGTGGACATACCTATCATGGACTTTTCCTCTACCGAATTCCAAACCAAAAAGCTTGGAATGCACTGATCCGTCCGGAGGTGTTAAAAGCGACAAGCGGACATTAAATCCTCACTTCAGCGAGGTGGTGTTTTTCAAGCCATAACCCACCAACTCATCAAACCCCATCGCCGGATTCTTGTGGTAAATCAAAACCATGTAGTTGTTCTCCGTCTCGCTATGCTGTCCTTCAAACGGTGCAAAATCCAACAAATTGGTCTCGGGATTCCTTACACCAATCACATAGTTGTAATAGCCCTGCTTCAAAGGTATCACCGCCTCATAGGCCCGTGAATCTGGATTGTAATACATTCGATGCGATTCCAACATGCGCCAATCGCTCAACTCCCCATAAACATACACCGGCTCCTTCAGCTCAGACTCCGCCTGAACAGAAAAATGCACAAAACAATAATCACTCTCAAAAGCCATTCCCGATGGCATGGGCAAGTCCTTGCTGTCGTAAAAAACCCGACCATTGTAATCCGCCCAATTGTAATAGCGTTCAAAACGGCGCGACTTTTCATTAACCAATATCACATGTTTTTGGTTGGCGATATTCAACCGCTGCTTTACACCGGCCGTAGAACTGCGAAAACTCCGAATATCAAAAAACCGGTATTGATTCATCCCATCCATTTGATTGCCCAACTGATGGTTATACTGCAACTCATTGCCTACGATGAACATCGGCTTCAAATCATCGATGCCAAACATCCACTCCCCATTGCGCAAAATCACTGCCTTCACATCCTGCATCGCATTGGGCATAAAATAAGCATCGTTTTTAATGAAAGAAAAATTCACCTGCTGATGGGTACTGCGTAACTCCACCTGTTTGCTCTGCGATAATTGAATATTTACTGCGCCTTGACTCTGAAGTATCATCATGCGTCGCGATAACACGATATCCGACTCATTGAAATTCCGGTACACCACCAACAAATAGTTACCCGACAATTTTGGCTTGGTTTGCTCCCCCGGAACCTCAGTCGCGTAATGCGTATACTGCATCAACGTTCCGTTGCTAAAATTGGCATTTTCTACGTTGTCGTACCCCATACCATCCAAGGTCTGTGTGCGCGATAAAGCAGAAGGATTCCAGTGCGCATCGCAATGAATCAGCGTGTATTGATAAAAATCGCGCTCACTGCGAATTTGATCAAACTCCAAAACCAACGATTCGCCAACCCCCAAAGTAAGAATGGGAAAAGGAAAACCACTGCTTTTCTGATACAATCGCACCGCTCGAATGTCCGATTCATATATGGCATTGGCATACCTCAATGTGCTATCAGAAGTCGCCTTTGCAGGCAGCAACCCCAACAACATGAACAAGCCCAAAAAGCAGTGTTTTTTACTCATTGAAACAAACTTAGCAAATTAGAGGCCAATATCAAGATTCTTGCATGAGCATCCACGCTTCGAAAAGCTGCTCATACGCTTCCTTCGCCAAAGCATGGGCCGCATTCACAGATTCGTATTGCTCAGTAATTCTGGCTACTTGGTTAAAATCACTCGCTACCTCCGGGGCATGCAGCTGAATTTCCAAGGCCGTTTTTTCTTCCGCCAACGACAGCATCTCCGCTTCCTTTGCATTCATGGCGTCCTCCACTTTTTTGATTTCGTTCTTGCTGTACGATTTCGGGGTCTCCGCGCTCGTCACCACCTTGGGTTCAGGATTTACCGGATTTTTTTTCTTGCCATCATCCAATTTCGCCAACTTCGTATCCTCCACTTTCCGGGTACTCATCCACTCGTTGTATTCCTCGTAAGTACCGGGGTATTCGCGCAAAATGCCGTCTTCTATCCACCAAATTTTATTGGCCACCTTACTAATGAACGTGCGATCGTGCGATACAAACAAGCAACTCCCCGCGTAATCAATCAAGGATTCAGCCAACACAGATGTACTGAACATGTCTAAGTGGTTTGTGGGTTCGTCCAACAACAAGAAGTTCGACTGCGTAATCAACGTCTTCGCCAAAGCCAACCGCGATTTTTCTCCCCCACTCAAAACCTTTACCTTCTTGAAAACCTCATCCCCGGTAAACAAAAAACAACCCAATATCGTTCTTAGCTCCCAGTCCGTATAATCAGCACTCACGGTGGCCAACTCACTCAACAAATCATTTTTTAAGTTCAACGCCTCCAACTGATGCTGTGCAAAAAAGGCGGCTTCCACATTCCATCCCAATTCGATTTCTCCCCCGCAAGGCTCAGAACCGTGAACCATGCGCAACAATGTCGATTTTCCCTTGCCATTCGCCCCAACCAATGCAATTTTATCGCCCCGCAAAATTTGTCCGTTCGAGGTTTTTAAAATTTCCAATTCATCGTAGGATTTGGTCACCGATTTCAAATCAGCAATGACCTTTCCTGGGGTAACCCGGATGTTGAATCGAATATCAAAATCGCGTTTCTCGTCCTGCCTTACCTCAATTTTCTCAATTTTGTCCAACATCTTCACCCGACTCTGAACCGCAGTGGCCTTGCTGGCCTTGGCCCTGAATCGAGAAATGAACTTCATTTGTTGCCGAATGAAGTCCTGCTGGTTTTCATATTTGCGCATCATCAGCGCATCGCGCTCCTCTTTCTGCTCCAAAAACTCGTTGTAATTGCCCTTGTAATGGAATACTTGTTGATGCGATACTTCCGCAATCCGGTTTACTGTCCGATCCAAAAAATAAGGATCGTGAGAGACAATAACATAAGTACCCTCGTAGTTCGATAAATAATCTTCCAACCACTGAATGGTGGGCAAATCCAAGTGGTTGGTTGGCTCATCCAACAACAACAAATCAGGCGCTTGTAGCAACAATTTTCCCAACATCGCCCGCATTCGCCATCCCCCCGAAAATTCCCGCAATGAACGCGTTAAACTGCTGGTGGGAAAACCCAGTCCCTCCAAAATTTTGTCGCCCTCAGCATGCCATTCATACCCGCCCAATGCCCCAAAACGCTCCTGGGCATCCGCCAGTCGCTGCATCGTAACATCATCGTATTCCACCTCAATTTTTTCAATCAATCGATTGATTTCATTTTCCAAATACACCAAGTCGTCTCTGCCACTCAACACCACATCGCGAACACAGTCGGCAATGTCCATACTCAACAAATCCTGATTCAAAAATCCAATGCGCAAATCAGACGGCTTAGACAATGTGCCTTCGCGCAATTCGTAGTCCCCAGAAATCAATCGCAGCAATGTAGATTTTCCCGTTCCGTTTAACCCCACCAAGCCAATTTTTTCGTTGGGCTTGATGTGCCAAGAAGCGTTTTTATACAAGTACTTACCTGCAAATTCAAAGGAAAAATCGTTCAGCGCTAACACCCCGCAAAGGTAGGCCAACTCACCCCAATCCCCCTAACAAAACCCGCGGAAAATCCCAGACCTATTTTCGTTGATACAACATCACAAAGTCATTCATGAAATACCCATCCCCAATGTCAAAATCCACTATCCCAGCGCGATGAACACCACTCACCAATGGCAGTTGGGAGCCGGCACAAACCCCACGGCCTGTGGAAGAAAGTTACACCCAAAGGCAGTGGCGCTGTCATCTCCACTTATTACTATCTTCGTGATGCACAAGGAAACGAAATGTGTCGTTACGTTAAATATACCAACACAACCAGCCAGCTCATGTACGTGGCCCAAGAGCATAGCATCTATGGATCTTCTAGAGTTGGTGTAGATAATCGTAAGGATACTTTGTATATGAGTGCTGCATATACGCCCACTTGGGGCGGGGTTGGTACATCACGTAGAGACTTAGGCTTGAAATCCTTTGAACTCGCCAATCACCTCGGAAACGTCCTGGTCACCGTCTCCGATAAACCCATTTATAAGGTCTCTAGTACTACTATTTTCTTCCAACCCGAAATAACCTCTACTTCAGATTATTATCCCTTCGGATCGCCTATAAATGGACAAAGCTACTCAAGCAGTGAGTATAGGTTCGGGTTTAATGGAAAAGAAAATGATGGTGAGTCAGAAACCCAAGACTATGGTATGAGGATTAACGATTGTAGATTGGGCAGATTCTTGAGCGTTGATCCGTTGACAAAGGATTACCCATATTTAACTCCGTATGCTTTCGCTGAGAATGATGTTATAAGATGTATTGATTTGGATGGACTTGAAAAGGTCGCGCTATCTGGTAATGTTCCACCTGAGCAGTATTATAAGATAAAGGATGGAGTAAGAGTACCTGGTACAAC
>JBJTNN010000165.1:0-4488 GCA_046074125.1 Bacteroidota bacterium | reverse complement strand
GGAAAACCATCACATTTGAGGCATTTCTTGATTCTTTAACACCCCGAAAAACGAGCGCAGTTATCAGCAAATTAATGAGCAATGCGGGCGCATCAAATACGATGTGAAGCCCCATCAATACCGGTGCTTGATCATAAGCGGCAAACGCTTGTTGATCGGCTTGACTGTAACTGCCCAAATTCATTTTGGAAGCCACGTTGTGAAACACCTCAGAAGCGGTGGAATAATCAGTAACCATCCAACGAGGCAGGTAGAATCCCACTTGGTCGAGCAGATGGACAACGTAACCAGACCAAGAGAAAGCGACATAAATATTTCCAATCGCATATTCCATGATGAGCGCCCAACCAATGACCCAAGCGAACAACTCACCAAAAGAGGCATATGCATATGTGTAAGCGCTGCCAGAAACCGGGATACGGGATGCAAACTCAGCATAACACAAAGCAGCAAACGCACAGGCAACGCCGCAGATCACGATCAAATAAACGCTCGCAGGTCCACCTTCCGCGCATGCCTCGCCAATGGAACTAAAAATACCCGCACCAATAATGGCTGCAATACCAAAAAAGGTCAAATCGCGAACGCCCAATACACGTTTCAACGACCCTGACTCCTGATTTACCGGAAAATCGGTCTTAACCCTAAACAAATTACGCCAACTCATGATCCTCATGCGATAATACAAACAAATCAGCAATGGATTGGAAAATTCTCTAACTTTGTATTGATGCGCAAATTCATGTCCGTTTTAACCATGATTTTGGTGCTGCTTGCAAGCGGCGCAGCACAAATGGCGTATCACATTTGCGACGAAGACGGGGCCCATATTTGGAGCGCTACTTGTCATACAGAATCATTTGCTTCAACGTCTAATCACGGCAGTTGTTGCGAAGAAAAATCAAACATAGGTTTCTCCGAAACCGCTTGTTGTAAGGAGGCCTATTTCTTCGCTTTATCTCCCCTGCCTGTAACCCCCACCAAATTCCAACTAACCAAAACGACTCAGTGGTTTTCCGCCGCTTGGAGTCGAATTGTTACAGTTTCATTTCCACATTGCGGTGTCAGCAATCATTGGGCAAAGCTTGGAAAACACCCCCCCGATGTCATTGCTAAAAATCCCACCTCCGATGTGATTTGTGTCTGGATAATTTGATTTGATCGCAATACCTCGATCAATCAATTTTAACCAAACACAAAACAAAAACATGAAACAAAAATCAATCATACTGCTCACAGCGATGCTGTTGAGTATTGCAGGGATGGCAAACATCCAAAGGTCATCGGCCAACCCAAAACCAGTAAAAAAGACCATCATTAGCTTCGCGGTAGAGGCGAATTGCGGACAATGTAAGGATCGTATAGAAAACGCCTTGGACAAAAAAGGAGTATACAAGGCCGTCTTTAACTTGGACAGCAAAATCCTTACGGTCACCTACGACCCTCGGATTTTGAAAGAAATTCAACTGCACAACATGGTTGCCATGGTTGGTCACGACACAGAAAAAGTGAAAGCCAGCAACGTGGTTTATGAGAGTTTGCCTGATTGTTGTAAGTATCGCCAAGACGACGACGAATGGGGGCCTCATCATCACTAATCACTTCGATTTGTGTCATTGGTATCTCTAGCTACTCTCAATTCACTGCTGCACAAGTTAATGTAAATCCCCAATCGGGGCAATCTACGTTGAATAAGCAGAGGGCGGTGGCAAATGACACCAATGACATCGATACGTTATCAACCCTCTCCATTCGCAAAGAACGCGGGGCTCACTTTAGTGGCAAAGGCGTCGGTTTAACCGAGATTCTGACCGAAACCGAATTCAAAAAGGCGGCATGTTGCACCCTTTCAGAGAGTTTCGAACTCAGTAACACAGTGGAGGTTAGCAATGCCGATGGTGTATCTGGGATAAAACAAGTTGAAATGTTGGGACTTGCAGGTAAGTATGTGCTAATGTCGCGCGAAAACATACCCAGCATCAATGGCTTGGCCACGCTCAATGGACTCAGCAACATCCCTGGTCCCATGGTTTCTTCAGTCCAACTTGCCAAAGGCGCTGGCTCTGCCACGTTGGGCGCGGACGGCCTTACCGGCGGGTTGAATTACCAAATGAAGGCTGATTTGAAGGACCCACGTTTGTTTTTTAATGCCTACAGTAATCACCAAGGTCGGGCTGAAGCCAACGCAATCACCAAATCAATCATCGCCAATAAAGCCATTTCGCATACTTATTTGCACTCTGGTGGACAGTATCGCACGACGGATATGGGCAAAGATGGGTTGGCGGATATGCCTTTATCTCAGCGATTTTTGGTGAGTAACCACACCCAAATCCCGGGCAAAAGAGCCGAATCACAATTAGGGTTTTTGGGATATCGCGATCAGAAATTGGGCGGTACACTGGCTACAGGTTCATTCAACGAAATCAGTAGCGATCCCATGGCCATGAAATTTGATTTTGACGAATCTCACATCGAGGCTTATGGTAAACTGGGTATTTTTCTATCACAAAATGGCGATAGAAGTTTGGGCAACATCTTTAACGTGTCAAAGCATCGAATTGAGTCTGTCTTGAACTCGTTACAGAATCGGAAATACACAGGGACCGAAGAGCGTTACTACTACAGTGGCATTTATCAGCTGCCAGAAAAAAACGACGCCAATTTAAAGGTAGGCCTATCGCTACTTGGTAGTCATCTCAACGAATCCCTTACCAACGACAATGGCGATAGTTTTCGATTAGACGGCTGGCAGAAATCGGCTGGCGCATTCGGAGAATACACCCTAGAAGGAGAGAAAATATCGGCCGTTGTAGGACTCCGAGCCGATGTTCATTCCGTTTATGGACTGTACGCAACGCCTAGGCTACATCTGAAATGGACAGTAACCAAACAGCACCGCATCAACGTACAAGGTGGACTTGCCAGGAGGAGCAGTTATTTCTTAGCTGAGCATCTGCCCCAATTCATCAATGGTCGTTCCTTGTTTATTGACAGATCTCAACTGATTCAACAAAAATGGATGCCACAGGAAAAAGCTTGGAATTATGGACTGAGTTATTTGGGCAATTTCATGTCGATGGGTTACCCCGCAACCTTTACCGCAGACATTTTCGAAACCCGCTTTTTATCTCAAATGGTGGTTGATCGCGATGTATCGGAAACCGAAGTTTTTGTGCATTCAGTTTCTGGAAAACAAGCTGGACGTACTCGTACGGCCCAAATGGACTTTTCGGCCTACTTCCACCGTCGTTGGAGTTACAAGCTTAGTTATCGTTGGATCGATTCTCGCAGTTGGTTAGACAGTCAATTCCTGCAACAGCCACTCCAATCGGTACACAGGGCTTTATTTGTCATGCAATACAACACGAGAAACAAGTGGTATTTCGATGTCGTTACCCAATACAATAGCCGCAAGCGACTTCCCTATTTTTCGTCTGTAAATCATCCCAAGCACCCGGGTTACAGTCCCTCATACTTCATTTTTAACGCCCAAATCCGAAAGGTCATGAGTCCTGCCTTTGAATGGTATATTGGCGGTGAGAATTTGGGAAATGTGCAAAATCATCATCCTGTCATGAATTGGGAAATGCCCGCCAGTCAGCGGTTTGATGCCGGTTATGCTTGGGGACCAACCAACGGTTTCACCATTTACGCTGGTCTGAGATACAGTCTGTTTTAATCCATGTTGGGTACATCTGCATCGTTGTCGTTGGTGCGATGGTGGATGTACCCAGACATGACGGTGTAGATGTCTTTCAATTGGGGATGATTCAACAACAAACTTAGATGCTTTTGTTGCGTTTGCAGATCACCCCGTTTCGCCGGACCTGTGAGCTTCATCCATGGATCGCTGGCGCCTAAATTTTCGGCGGTTTTGGCGAGAATAGGCCTAATCCAATCCTCCTCAAGACCTTCAGCTTTTATGATATCATGGGCGATTCCAGCCATTGCTGTGGTAAAATTATTGGCAAAAACAGCGGCCATGTGTAAATATTGTCGGGCAGAAAATGAAATTTCCATCCATCGCTCTACGCCCAATAAGCCGGCAATGTTTTTCAAAACACCGGGGTCAAGATCAGCCGATGATTCTGTAAAAACTGGCACCTGAGACCAATCAATCTGCGAATCTGCAGTGAAAGTCTGCAGCGGATAGAACACCATTGAGGCTGCTTTTTCCAGGGAAATACGGGGTGTAGCACCACTGCAGTGAACGACGGTTACTCCGGCAACATCGCATTGCGAAGCCAATGCGGCAATGGAACTATCTGAGACCGTCAATAACACAACATCGCCTGGAGTCAAGTTTCCTGAAGGATTTGAAAGGATTTGATTGCCTGATGCCCACTTAACCGAAGGGTCTAGTTGGTAGGGTCTGGTTTTTTCGCTCAACACCCATAATTCATCAAAGCCGTTTGATTGGCCATTATTCGTTGACCAACGTTCCATACATTGACTCGCTATTGCGCTACCAACACTGCCGTAACC
>JBJTNN010000164.1:0-2790 GCA_046074125.1 Bacteroidota bacterium | reverse complement strand
TGGGCTTTATTTTTGTAAGGTTTTATGGAAAAAGTAGAGTGTTTAATTATAGGTAGCGGTCCGGCAGGATACACCGCCGCCATTTACGCCGCCCGTGCGGACATGAAGCCTGTGATGTATGAAGGTTTGCAGCCTGGCGGACAGTTAACCATCACCACGGAGGTGGAGAATTACCCCGGTTTCCCGCATGGGATTCAAGGTCCGGAAATGATGAATAATTTCAAGGAGCAAGCCGTTCGATTGGGCACGGATGTGCGTTTTGGTATGGTGACCTCGGTTGAATTCAAGCAAGGGGGTCCACAAAAAGTGATCGTGGATGGAAGCCATGAAATAGAAGCGCAAGCTGTGATTATCTCTACCGGTGCCAGCGCCAAGTGGTTGGGGATACCCTCCGAGCAACGATTGAATGGTTCGGGTGTAAGTGCCTGTGCGGTGTGCGATGGATTTTTCTATCGCGGTCAAGACGTGGCCATTGTGGGTGCGGGTGACACCGCCTGTGAGGAGGCTTCGTATTTGGCTAAAATCTGTAACAAGGTGTATATGTTGGTGCGCAAGGACGAGTTTCGTGCTTCCAAGGCGATGCAACACCGCGTGATGAACACGGCAAATATTGAGGTGTTGTTCAACACGGAAACCGATGAGATTTTGGGCGATTTTGGGGTTGAGGGATTGCGGGTTAAAAACAATGTTACCGGGGAAACCCGAGAATTCCCGATCAAAGGGTTTTTTGTGGCGATCGGACATCAACCGAATACAGATATTTTCAAGCCATACATCGACATGGATGAGCAAGGATATATCATCACCAAGCCGGGAACCAGCTACACCAACGTAGAGGGGGTGTTCTGTGCGGGTGATGCTCAGGATAAGATCTACCGTCAGGCCGTTACCGCAGCCGGCAGTGGTTGTATGGCCGCTTTGGATGCAGAGCGCTGGTTGGGTGCCAAGCACGCGGCTACACACTAATTGTCTTTTACTGTGCGATATCTAACCTTGGGTTTGTGGGCTTTCTTGATGGGCGCAAATTTGAGGGCTCAGGTATCGCACGCCGTTTTGGCGGTTGATGGCAGCAATAACCCGGTGAACGGGAATGAGCCCAGCATTGCCATTGATCGCAACCATACCAATCGCACATTGATTGGGGTTAACACAAGCAGTGTGTTGGCCACTGAGGATTTGCAATTGAAGCGATGGCAGCCAGTGGTGGTGAACCCACCACAGGGGTTTTATGGCGACCCGGTCATGAAGTCGGGCAAGAACGGCATGATTTATTTGGCGCATTTGGCCAAAAACAAACAAGGGGTATGGCCTCAATTTTTCGATCGCATTGTTTTTGAGCGAAGCGCGGATGGCGGACAAACATTTTCTGCGGTTGATGTGGGTTTTCACGAAGGTAAGATGCAAGACAAACCTTGGTTTGCGATGGATGAATGGGCGGGGAGTCCGGGATTTGGGAATGTGTATCTCACCTGGACGGAATTCGACAAGTATGGCAGTGCATCGCCACAAGATTCCTCAAGAATATGGTTTGCTCGGACGAAAATGGGCATGGATGCACCGTTTGAGTCGCCGGTGGTCATTAGCGATCGCGGGGGTGATGCGTTGGATGATGATGGCACTACCGAAGGGGCCAACATTGCCGTTACGCCGGATGGCGTTTTGCATGCGGTGTGGTCGCGGAGCGACACAATTTGGTACGATTGCAGTAAAGACCAAGGGAAAACTTGGGGGGAAGATCGGTTTGTGGCGGAGCAATATGGTGGATGGAATCACGAAGCGGTCCGCGGAACCATGCGGGTGAATGGGATGCCTTTTGCTGTGTCTGACGCTCATGGAAATGTGGTGGTGGTTTATTCTGGATTGGCTTGTAAGAAAACGGCTTATTCGTTGTGTCGCGTGAGGGATGTATACGCGGTGGTGAAATGGGCCGGTGGAACTGAGTTTTCAAAGCCGGTAAGGTTGAACCGAAAAATGGCCGCGCAGGATGATGCCGCCCATCGGCTTGATCCCCAAACCCCAGAATTTTCGAGCACGGAACAATACTCGCCAATGGTAGTGACCTCGCCCGATCACAAACGCATTTTTGTGGCATGGCAGGACCGCAGGCGTAGTGTTACTGGTTCCTTTTTTGATGTGTATGGCACGGAGATTCGCGTGCAAAGAAGCGGTGGCATAGGCAAGCGATATTTACACGTGGATGAAAACATCCGTTTGTCGAAGACGGCCTCGATGGCTCCGGGCAATGCCGTTTTTATGGGAGATTACATCGGGTTAGACTGGGCCAAAGACATGGTTGTGGCTTATACGGGGTTCGATGTGTCTCGGTCGCACCCAGTGGTAAATTTGGCCAGGATTAAGGTGAGGTTGCGCTGGTTTGGTTTGAGAAAAATAAAAGGGGTGGAAGGAATTTCAGAGCCGGGATTGAGTTTTTGGGTGATGGACGATGTGGCGGTGAAAAGCAGTACCCAAGAAGCCGTTGTGGATAATCGTAAGGATAAAAAAATATTTATTTGGGCAGAATGGCCTGGGGTGAACAATTTTACGGTTGAATTAAAAATGGGTTCTCAGGTGGTGATGTCGCATGTGTTTGAAAATGTGTTAGATGGAAAGGTGGATTTTGAGTTGCCACTGTCGCGATTTGTGCCAGGATCCTACGAAATGGTGCTGAGAAAGAAGGGCAGAAGTGTGAGTTTGCCCGTTTATTTAAAATAATTGCATAAAGAATGCACTAAATCGTGCAAGTCCTTTGTGTAAATACACTTGAAATCCTATTTTTGCTTCCCTTTTAAT
>JBJTNN010000163.1:0-10198 GCA_046074125.1 Bacteroidota bacterium | reverse complement strand
TCGGAAAGTACTTATGGCAGTCACCGGGTTATCCTTGGTGGCTTTTTTGTTGGTACACGCTGGTATCAACGCCTGTATTTTCTTCAACGACGGTGGCGAAACTTTTAACCATGCAGCAGAATTCATGGCACACAACTGGCTGATCCGCAGCGCGGAAATTGGCTTGTTTTTGGGCCTATTGCTCCACATCGTTCAAGGCCTAAGTCTAACCGCTTCCAACACCCAAAAGCGAAACAGCAAGTACGGCGCAAGTGCAGGCAATGCCAACAGCAAATGGTATTCTCGCTCCATGGGCATTTTGGGTAGTTTGTTGTTGATATTCTTGGTGATGCACCTCAAACACTTCTGGGTGGTTTCTCGCTTTACCGATGCCATTCAAGAAACTGCAGGATCTACCCTTTTCGATGAAATGGTGGTGGTATTCGCAGATCCATTGCCAGTCATCGTTTATGTCATTGGTTGTATCAGCTTGGCCTACCACTTGTTGCATGGCTTTCAAAGTGCTTTCCAATCCATGGGCATCAACCACCCCGCCTATACACCCATCATCAAAAGTATTGGCGCTGGTTTCTCAATCATTGTTCCACTCGTATTTGCGGCCATGCCCATTGCCATGCACTTGGGCTGGATTAAATAATCAATTGTTTTTCAAAGCATTATGACACTCGAATCAAAAATCCCAGCCGGCGATATAGCCACCAAATGGACAAAATACAAAAGTACCGTGCCATTGGTGAACCCCGCCAATAAAAGACAGTTGGAAATCATTGTGGTAGGTACCGGTTTGGCCGGCGCCAGCGCCGCAGCAACCCTGGCAGAAATGGGCTACAAAGTAAAAGCCTTCTGCTTCCAAGACAGTCCCCGTAGAGCTCACTCTATCGCTGCCCAAGGAGGTATCAATGCCGCCAAAAACTACCAGAACGACGGTGACTCAGTTTACCGTTTGTTTTACGATACCATCAAAGGTGGTGACTACCGTGCCCGAGAAGCGAATGTTCACCGCTTGGCAGAATGTTCTACATCCATCATCGACCAATGCGTTGCCCAAGGGGTTCCCTTCGCCCGTGAATACGGCGGAACTCTATCCAACCGTTCTTTCGGTGGAACCCAAGTTCAACGTACTTTCTACGCGGCTGGACAAACAGGCCAACAGTTGTTGCTCGGCGCATACAGCGGATTGGAACGTCAAGTAGGATTGGGCAACGTGAAAATGTATGCCCGCCACGAGATGATCGAAGTGGTGAAAATCGATGGCAAAGCCCGCGGAATCATCGCTAGAAATTTGGTGACCGGAGCCCTGGAAAGACATTTCGGACATGCCGTATTGCTGTGTACCGGTGGATATGGTAACGTATTCTACTTGTCAACCAATGCCATGGGTAGCAACGTTACCGCTGCTTGGAAAGCCCACAAATCAGGCGCCTATTTCGGCAACCCCTGCTTCACCCAAATTCACCCCACTTGTATCCCCGTTTCAGGACATTATCAGTCAAAATTGACCCTGATGAGTGAGTCGCTCCGTAACGATGGACGTATTTGGGTCCCCAAAAAACAGAACGACGAACGTCACCCCAACGACATACCCGAGGATGAGCGCGATTACTATTTGGAACGTCGCTACCCCGCTTTCGGGAACTTGGTGCCTCGCGATATCGCTTCGCGTGCTGCCAAAGAGCGTTGCGATGCCGGCTACGGTGTAGGTCAGAGCAAAATGGCTGTGTATTTGGATTTCAAATACAACATGATGCAGAAATATGGCAGAACAGAAGCCAGCAAATTGAACATCGCCAACCCCGATGACGAAACCCTGATTCGCTTGGGTAAAGAAGTTGTAAAGGAAAAGTATGGCAACTTGTTCGACATGTATAAGCAGATCACCGACGAGGATCCATACGAAGTACCTATGCGCATCTACCCCGCGGTTCACTATACCATGGGTGGTTTGTGGGTGGATTATGATTTGATGACCAACGTCCCCGGTTTGTATGCTTTGGGAGAAGCCAACTTCTCTGACCATGGCGCCAACCGTTTGGGAGCCTCTGCTTTGATGCAAGGTTTGGCCGATGGTTATTTTGTTATTCCAATTACAATCGGAAATTACCTCAGCAAAGAAATTCATACCAAGCCCATTTCAACCGACCACGAAGCCTTCGTAGCTGCAGAAAAAGCCGCCAACGACCGCATCCAGCAGTTGATGGGAATCCAAGGCACCCGCAGTGTGGAAAGCTACCACCGCGAACTCGGATTGATCATGTGGAACAAGTGCGGTATGGCCCGCAACGAAAAAGGACTGAAAGAAGCCATCGCCGAAATTCAAGCCCTCCGCGCCGACTTCTACAAAAATGTTCGCATCCCCGGAAGCGTGAATGAATTCAACCCCGAATTAGACAAAGCGGGTCGCGTGGCCGACTTCCTTGAATTGGGTGAGTTGATGTGTGTGGATGCCTTGAACCGCAACGAAAGCTGTGGGGGCCACTTCCGTGAAGAATATCAAACCGAAGAAGGCGAGGCATTGCGCGACGACGAAAACTACATGTATGTAGCGGCGTGGGAGCACAAAGGCGACACTTGGGAACTACACAAAGAAGAGTTGAATTACGAAAACATTAAAATCCAACAACGCAGTTACAAATAATCCGATAACACAAAGATTATGAGCAAGTTAATGAAATTAAACTTAAAAGTATGGCGCCAAAAAAACGCAGAAAGCGCCGGTAACTTTGAAGAATATAAAGTAGATGCAAGTCCCGACATGAGCTTCTTGGAGATGTTCGATGTCTTGAATGAGCAACTGATTGAAACCGGCAAGGAGCCCGTAGCATTCGATCACGACTGTCGCGAAGGCATTTGTGGTATGTGCTCGATGGTTATCGATGGCCGTCCACACGGACCCAAGCAAGGCGTTACAACCTGCCAGTTACACATGCGCAGCTTTAACGATGGCGATACCATCACGGTAGAGCCTTGGAGAGCAAACGGTTTCCCAGTAATCAAGGATTTAACGGTAAACCGCAGCGCCTTTGACCGCATCATTGCCGCAGGGGGATTCATTTCAACCAACGCGGGAAATGCGGTGGATGCAAACGCTGTATTGATTCCAAAGGAAGTGGCCGACGAAGCCTTCGAAGCAGCCACTTGTATTGGTTGTGGTGCTTGTGTGAGTGCTTGTAAAAATGCTTCTGCCATGTTGTTTGTAGGCGCGAAAGTCACCCAGTTATCGAAGTTGCCCCAAGGCAAACCCGAACGCGAAACCCGTGTGGTTGCCATGGTAAACCAAATGGACGCTGAAGGTTTTGGTGCATGTACCAACACCGGTGCTTGTGCAGCGGAATGTCCAAAGCAAATCCCACTGAGTGTTATTGCCAATTTGAACCGCGAGTACATTGGCGCCAAAATGAACGGCAAATAACCCCGTATATTCTTACGTCCCTAACAGAAGAGGGCGGCCTGCGGCCGCCCTCTTCTGTTAAAAATTTTCCCTACCCCCGTAAAAAATCCAATCAATCCAACGGTACACGCAAACCTACCTCGCAACCAATCTGGGGCGACCAATAAGTTTGTACACCCCTATTGCTTGGCAACAACGGCAACATCACCCGCGGCGATGCATAAATGTGCAACTTGGGATCCAAATTGTACTCCAACCGCAAAGCCGCAGTAAAAAATGCATTCGCACTCACAGATTGCGATTTGGTCAGCACAACACCCGTATCAACCGTATTGGCCACGTAATCCGCTACCGTGAAATCATTGCCCTGTGGCATGGTAAAACCTACAGTGTGAATTTGCAAATTCTGTTTCATCAGCAAAGCAGGCATCACCCCCAGTTGATACCACATACTCGCCGATTGCATCTGAAAACGGGACCCATCTAAACGCTTATCAATGGCAAACAAAGCACCCGCATACTGTGAACGATACTCGTAATGCACTTCCATCAAACCCGCTTGAACCAAATTCGGATAAATACCTACATCCGGATGAATCACATACCGAAACATGTCCCCCTCCTTCACCCGAGTAAATCCCGTGTTCACAATACTCAAACCCACCACGAAATTTGTAAAGCCATTCACCTTGCGCGAAAAAGCCACCCCAAAGTTTTTCGTCTGAAGCGATTTGTCTGAAAGAGAAAAGGAATCTTGCAACTTCGCCTCGGTAAAACCGCCTCTTACATCGGGTTGATACCCAGTAATCCATCGGGTAGACCAAGAGGGTGTCGCCGAAATGCTCAAAACATTCGCCCATTTTTTTTCTGATACCTGGGCCGATAGAGATGCTGCACATCCCACCACGACCATCAAAACCAAGTGTTTTATCTGTTTCATGAAAATGAAGATTCGTCCTCAAAAGTAAGTACCCGCAAATGCGAATAAAATCGCCACACACCCAAACCCGCCGCCACAAACAACCCCACCGTAAACCCAATCCAAATGCCATACACCTGCCAATTCTGCCAAACCCCCAAAGCATAACTCAAAGGCAAAGAAATTACCCAATACGAAAGAATACTCAACCCCGACGACCAATTTACATCCTTGATCCCCCTCAACATATTCATTGCACCGGCCTGAATGCCATCGGCCAATTGCAATACCGCCGCCAAAATAAACAAAGGCAATATGGTTGGCATTACTTCAGGCTTCACGTCGTACAACGATGCAATCGCCTGGTTCCCAAACACAAACGCCAACGCATTTATCACTTCAAACACCCCAATAATCAACAACACCGCATGGGCCGCATGTCTAATTTGATGGCGGTTTTTCTCCCCGTAATTATTGCCGACAATGATCGCTCCCGCCATGGCAATTCCACTCACCACCATATACGTAACCGATGCAACATTCAGCGCCACCGCATGGGCCGCCAACTGCTTTGAGCCATACCAACCCACCATCACCCCAGATAGGCCAAAACACGCCCACTCTGCAAAAGTTTGCAATGCCACCGGCAATCCCAACTTCCAAATGCTGGGCATTTCCTCACTGATTTTGTCCCACTTGGGCATCACACTGGGCACATATTTTCGCATGAAAGCAGAATAACGCACATACCACAAACCCACCAAAGCCATCGCCGTGCGCGACACCAAAGTAGCATACCCAGCACCGTTCAATCCCATCGCGTCAAAACCCCAATGACCATAAATGAATACCCAACAGAGTAAAACATTCAACCCCAATCCGCCCAACGTAATAAGCATAGCAATCTTGGTATAACCCAATCCATCGGTAAACTGTCGGGTTACCACATTGATCAGCAAAGGCAAAATACTCCAACTGAGAATGTTCAACAGTCCCGGAGCCAAGCGAGTCACCGCCTCATCCTGACCCAACCAATGAAAATTGTAAACGAAAACTTGTAATACCAAATATTGAAATACAAACAATACCAAGGCCACCACCAACCCCGCCCGGTAAGTAATAAATCCATCTGCCGCCCGCTTCTGCCCAACCTTAATACTCACCAACGTACTGATCGAAAACAGCACGCCAAAAGTGAGACCACTGACCATAAAAAACAAGTTATTCGCCTGGTTGGCACTGGCCAAAACTTCTGACCCCAAAGGACCTACCATCAAGGTATCGGCCACCCCCATTAAAATAATACCCAACTGACCCAAAATGATGGGATACGCCAATTTTAGCGTTTCTGAGATTTGGGTTTTGTAGGTAACAAACGGGTTTTGCATGGGTGTAAGATGCAAAAATAGGGCAAAAGCCGTCCAAAACGACCTGCAACGAAGGGTTTCGTATTAACTTTGCGTTGTGGTAGACGTATTATGGGAAGACAATCACCTGTTGGTGATAAACAAGCCTGCCGGTTTGGCGGTGCAAGGCGATTTAACGGGTGATATCCACTTGTTGGATTTGGCTGAGCGATACATTGCCGAGAAATACAACAAGCCGGGTAAAGCTTACATTGGATTGGTACACCGACTCGACCGCCCCGTCAGCGGCGTGGTCATTTTGGCAAAAACTTCCAAAGCCCTGACACGCATGAATGAGATTTTTCGCGACAAGAAAAACACCAAAATTTACCATGCCATCACCACCAAAGCCCTGCCCAACGAGGAAGGAACCCTTACCCACCACTTGCTGAAAAACAGCGAAACCAAACGCGCCCACGCCTACAACTCCCACAAGCCAGGCACCAAACCCGGCATACTCCATTACAAATTGCTCAAAAATTTCGCCGGCCGTTCGCTGTATGAAATCACCTTGGAAACAGGACGTTTTCACCAAATTCGGGCCCAATTGTCAAAAATGGGCTGTCCCATCCTCGGCGATTTGAAATATGGCGCCAACGAGCCCCTGCCCGATCGGTCTATTGGATTGCACAGCAGAACGTTAATCACCCCCCATGTGGTATCGTCGCAACCCTCCATCACCGTAACTGCACCACACCCCAAAGGAACTTGGTGGTGGGATTTGTTTAAGTAATTGTCAATTCCTTTTCCGGATCCCAAAATATCCGGTCGAAGTGTTGAATTTGGTCGTTCACCACTTCAATGCCCTCCGCGGTGAGTTTCGCTTCCATGGCGTTCACATCCCCAAAGTGGGCCTTGCCACTCAACAACCCCTGTCGATTTACCACCCGATGCGCCGGCACCAAAGGCACAACTCCGTGCGAAACATTCATCGCCCAACCCACCAAACGACTGCTTCGGGCTGCACCCAAATATTTCGCGATGGCCCCATAGGAAGTGACCCTGCCAGGCGGCACCAAACGCACCACTTCGTAGACCTTTTCGTAAAATGTTGGCTCACTCATCGCTAAACAACAAAATTGGAACAAAATTTGTCTATTTTGGACTCGATTGCAACAACTATGAAAATGATTTCTACTCGCAACTGGTCAGTTTATGGAATTTCCTGCTTTGCCCTCATCTTCGCGGCCTGCGGCAGCACACAAACACTGAGTGCTCAAAAAGGAAAAAACAAAAACAAAGACAAGGCCCCTTCGGTGTCTGCCCCAGCACAAAATGCCCCAGTTGAATCAGTTATCGTTGACAACAGTGTAGCCTGGGTACCACCCACCGTGGTCGACAAAAACAACGCAACCGAAGAACAACTCAATCAACAGTTGCAAACCAAGCTTCAATTCATTCCCTACACACGCACAGCACCGGTAAAACCCAACGTTTTTGGCAATTACCCCAACTTGAAAAATGCACCCGCATGGGACGGTCGCGAACCCGGAAATTACAGCATTCGCTTTAAATTCAAGACCATCACCCCGCCCAAAGCCACACCCAAAATTACCAACATCTACGCCGGTGATACAGTATACCTGGCCGACCACAACATTGGCGGGAAATATTTGCGCGATACAGCCGTGATCGACAAGAATGGCGTGGCTCAATTCGTGGGCACCAAAAAATTACAGCGTGGCATGTATTTGTTCGTGTTCCCCAAAAAGCGCGATTATTTCGAATTCATTATCGATGACGACCTTGATTTTCAATTGGAGTTTGATACCGCTTGGAGCACCCGCGATTACTACAAAAGCATGACCGTAACAGGCTCAGTGGAAAACGAGGCTTTTTTGGAATACCAAAAAGGCAAAGTGGCCGTGATTGAAAAATTGATGGCTATCGACCAAGTTATCGAAGCCGATTCAATGGCTCCACAAAGCACCAAAGATTCGCTCAATGCCATCCGTGATCGCTATCTCAACGAAAAAGGCAACTACGATTCTGCCTACATCCTGAAACACCCCGGACACCTTCTGTCCAAATTCCTGGTTGCGATGATCAACGTGCCCTATCCCGAAGTGTTCCCCACCCTGCCCGATGGCAGCAAAGACAGCACCTTTCCCTTGCGTTGGTACAAAAAACACTATTTAGACCACATGGATTTTGGCGATGATGGCTTGCTGCGTATGCCTGTAAACATTGTAAAGCAACGCCTCGATTTCTATTTCGATAAAATCATCGTTCCCGATGCCGATTCTTGTATGCAGGTAGCCGACAAACTCCTGGATCAGTGCAAAAATACCATCGAAATGGAGAAATACCTCATCTGGTACCTCACCAATCGCTTTGAAAGCTCCAACATCATGGGACTCGATCGCGCCTTTGTTCGCATGGCCTTGAGCACCTATTGCCAAGGGAAAAGCTGGTGGGTAGATAGTGTTACCATCAATAAGATGTGCGAAAACGCTTTCCGTAGAGCTCACACACTCATTGGTGAAACAGCCCCTGAACTAGAACTCAAAGACATCAAAGGAAACTGGGTAAACACCCAAAAAATTCGTGGTCCTTATGTCATCATGATTTTCTGGGATCCTACCTGCGGACATTGCAAAGAAGTGATGCCCAAATTGGCCAAAATTTACGAAGCCAACAAAGACAAAGGATGGAAAGTCATTGCCCTTTCCAGTGGCGACAAAAAGAAAGAATGGGAAGAGTATTACAACTCACACCCCGAAACTCAGGCCTTCACCCACCTCATACGCGGTGAGGTTCAAAGTCAGAAATACGCCGACGCATTGTATAGCTATTACGTAGTGGCCTCTCCCACCATTTATGTATTGGATGCAGACCGAAAAATTGTAGCCAATCGCATCGATGTCGACAAAATGGTGGAGTTTTTGAAACACCTCGACGATGAGCGTGCTCAGAAATCGGCGGCACAGAAAAAGTAACGTCCGGGAATAATCATGTCTCCCTAAGGCAATTTAACCCCGTGTTTTTTGGCCTTGCGCCTCACATCTTCGTAAAAGGTCCACGGAAATGCGGTGAACCCCAGGTAATAAATGGGTCCTGAAAAGTTTCTACCTCCCGGAAACAAAGCAATGCGGGTACCCAAACCACCGCCCACCCCAAAATATCGGAGAAATCGAACCGACCCATAGGCCCCAAATTCTATCGGCATAAAAAACTGACGCTGATTGGCAATATTCTCATTTGTTAAGTGATTCACCGTGCGTATCCCACCCCCCAACTGGGCAAAGCCGGTAAGTGAAAATCGATGGGTCTTGTATAGCCGATATTCGTAGGTACTGCTCAAATAACTGAATTTGTATTGGACAGAATCTGCCCCGTTGGCCTGATTGTAACTGGTAAAATAATAACCCGTATAGGCCGAAATTTTCCCCCAACTCAACCCATAGCGCAAACCAAATACATTCACTGGGGCTGCTGAAATAAACGAATTACGAGAATCAAACCACATACTATACGACGGGGTTTGGGCCAACGCCATGTTAATACTATCGCGCACATTCCAAGCTACGGTATCTGCAGACAATGGAGCAACAACCTCTTCGGTTTGGCCCATCGCACCGTGCGAAAAACCAACCAATATTAACAACCATGCCCAAGATTTGAGGTTCACAGCACAAAGTACTTGATTTAAGCGGGATGCCTGTCCACAACTTTCTCGGCTGTCTTATCGATAATTCGCCCCAAACCCAAGATATTCGAATCATGAAGTCGTTGTTTTTCGCAATCGCCACCCTTACCACCGCCTGCATATCGGCCCAAAACACCCCGCAATTCAAGCCCCAAGCGGGCAACTGGAGCACCGAAGCCGCCTTTTATGCCCAAACCGGCAATAGCTTTTTGCGCGTGGGACTGAACGACATCAAAGTGCGAAAATTCACAACAGACCGCAAGGCCATCAGACTGAGAATGCTCGCCACACAAAACAACGAAACTTCCATAATTGTGGGCACCCAAGGAAACATGGAACGCACCATTAAAGAAGGTAAAATTTTCATCGCCCCGGGATTTGAAAAACACCTTAAAGGCAGTCAGAGACTCTCTCCCTATTGGGGAGTCGAAGGCATATTGGGAAAATCCTTCTATGAGTACAACTTGACCAACTCCGCCAACGGACAAACCTTCTCGCAAGATGCAAATTTCAACACCACAACCAAGAAAGCCTATTCTCTGGGGGTCAATGCATTCGCTGGACTCGACTTTTATCTGGGTAAAAACATTTTCATTGGGGCGGAAGTTGGCTATGGCATTCTCTATCAACAATATGGAGAAAGCGTACTTACAGTCACGAACAACGGCACCCCCGTCAACAACAGATCGGTACCAATGGGCAAGAATTTTGGACTAACCCTATTTGCCAATCCTGGAATTCGTTTAGGAATTGCCTTCTAATTCGTGTTATTTTTACACTAAGTGATGGTTGAATGCTAATTTTTTGACATATTTGGCCGTAATTTGATAAATTCA
>JBJTNN010000162.1:0-6941 GCA_046074125.1 Bacteroidota bacterium | reverse complement strand
AAAATTTCTGTCAAACCTTCGCTTGATTTACCCACGGTTACTTTTCTGCGCTCAGCCACAAAGTTGTTGCTGCCGTTTTTACCAGCGACGGTTTTGGCTACAATGACGTAACTGCCAGATTCTGTCGTTTGAACACTGTTTGAGTTCACCGCGATGGCCGATTTGTTCTCGTAGTCCACGATTTTCAACTTGGCGATCATGTTGGGCTTCAAGTTTTCTACCTTAGGCAATTTGGTCTCAACGCGGAAAGTGCGGTTCAATGGGTCGATGTATTTTGCAGCAAACGAGATGCGGCTATCGATTTCCGACTTCAAATCGGGGAAATAAATGCGAATTTGATCGCCGGCTTTGATTTTCTTGGAGTGCGATTCAGCTACATCTGCTTTCACTTTGATGTTGGCCATGTTTACCACACGGAACAGAGGCATGCCAGGGGCAACGGCTTGACCCACCTTCGCATCAGCACTTTCCAAAGTACCTGAAATGGGCGCTTTGATGTTGTACATGTCGATTTGGGCGTCCAACGTGCGAAGGCTCTTCTCCAAGGCTTCCTTTTGGTTTTTGGCCGATAGGTACTGAACCTCTGTGCCCACGCCTTTTTCCCACAAACGTTTTTGCTTTTCAAACAACGTGGTAACAAACGCCAATTGCTGATTCAATTCATTTTTGCCTTGTGAAATGGCCGTGTTATCTAATTGAGCAAGCACTTGTCCAGCAGTTACTTGGGCTCCTGGCTGAACCATCACACGAATCACTGTGCCTGGTACTTTTGGGGTAGCAATGGTGCTCTCGTTGGCATCAGCCACACCTTCGATGGCGATGAAGCTTTGGAACAAGCCTTTTTTCACAGTGGCCACTTCCACGGTTTTACCCATGTCTGCTACAGCACCGGCATTCAATTCTTTTTCTAATTTGTTCGCTTCAGATTGCAACTGAGCGATTTCTTTTTTCAGAGACTCCAATTTGGCCTTTTTGGCTTCAGGAGTGTTGGTTTTTTCACCGCAGGCCGACATCAAGAGGGCTGCAACTAAACTCATCGATACAATATAACGTTTCATGGATGGATTATTTAATGGGGGTGCCAGTGGCGTGTTGAAGTTCTATTTTAGAGATAACCAAATCGTAAAGGGCATTCATGTAGTTGTTGTTGGCGGTGCGCAATTCCGTTTCCGCTTGCATCATTTCAAGGGCGCTTCCAACACCTTCTTTGTATTTCAAAGACGCTTTGTCATAAATACGCTGTGCCAAAGCCAAGTTGGCTTTTTGGTTTTCGGCTTGCTTCATATTCACCGTGTAACCGTTTTTGGCGTTGTTGAACTCGAATTCGGCATAACGATCGAAGTTGGCCATGTCGTTCTTGGCTTTTTCGATTTTGATGTTGGTTTCCGACAACTTTGAACGCGTCAAACCACCTGCGAAAATGGGAACACGCAAATTCAAACCATACATGGATGACGGAACCCATTGATTGTTGATGGGGAGATTGCTTTGGAAGAAGTTAAACTCGCTGCGCAAAGTGCTTCGTTGAACCTGGTAAAATCCCACCAAAGAGGGCAGGGCAGAAGCCTTGTATCGTTTGTTGTCGAGCTGACCCAACATAATGCTCTGATCCAAAATACGGTGCTCAATGCGCTGCGCAGGTGCGAAACCATTCACGTCCAAGCCACTCACATTCAAATAGGTTTCCAATTGCTCTAGGTTATCGGTTAATTCCAACTCGGTTGTCATGGGTAACGCCATGTGAATTTTCAAGGCGTTTTTGGTGATGATGATGGCGTTTTGCAATTTTTCACGCTGCAAATACAAATTGCTCAAGGTGTAGTTTAAACGGTCAACATCCAAAGACTCAACAAATCCTTCTTTGTTCAACTCTTTTACCTCAAAAGCACTTTTTTCTAACAATTGAATATTGGCTTCAATCACATCGAGGTTCTTTTGGGTAGAAACCGCAGTAACATAGGCCTTGGCTACGTTCAACTGAAGGTCTTTCAGCGATTTGGCTTTCATCAATTCACTCATGCCCATGAATGCCTTTGTAGCTTCCAATCCCACGAAATAAGTGCCATCAAACAACAATTGGCTGACGCTTAAACTGGCACTGCTTGCAAATTCCTGTTGAAAACGCAAAAAGATGAAATCTGGTGCGGTTGAGCCAGGCGTCTTGGTAAAGTTATTTACCCAGTTTCCTGGAATGGTCAAGTACTGCTGGTAGCCAGCCGATGCGCTGACCTGTGGCAAACCGTAAGAGGTTGTTTGCTTCACCGTTTCCTTGGCGATGTTAACGTCCAATTGGGCGTTTTTGTAGGTGGTGTTGTTCTGTTCAGCAAAAGTGATGGCCTCACTAAAACTGAATTTTTTGGTGTCTTGGGCCTTGGCGACCAAAGATCCAAAACAGATGGCGATTATGATGATGCGTTTCATTGTGGTGTTACAAAGAATTTATTTTCCAGTTGATGGCATTGATTGTGTCGATTCCTTTCGGTGTGCTGATCGATCGAAGATGATATTTGATTATTTCAATGAGTATGTCGTCTTGAGAGGCATTCAAACTGTTCAATTCCTCGTTGTCGAATACCTGGAACGACAACATAGAGAAGGATCGAGCAATGATTTCAGGGTGAAAATCGTGGTGGTATAATCCCGACTTCTGTCCCAACTCAATGTTAAACAACAAATGCCGTACGATGTTTTTACTGCGATGCTTTTCAAGCAATTCAAAACTCTTGGGATGGTACTTTTTGAGGTCGTACAGCATCGATGGACTCATCTTCCGCTGGTTGCTCATCAAGTACATGGTGATCAGGTGAAATTGTTCAATGGCGTTTGGCTCGGTGTTGATGATTTTCTCAATGGCCGCTTCATTCTCACGCATGTGCGACTCAACCGTTGAAAGAACCAAACTTTCTTTGTCGCGGAAACACTTGTAAAGCGTTTTTTTCGAAATCGAAATCTCCTTGGCTACGTCATCCATCGTAACGCTTTTCACACCAAAACGGCTGAATAAGCGCTCGGCTGTCGATTGTACACGGCTCACCAATTCCATAAATTGCCGCAAAAGTACAATGCGAAAGTCACATAGGAAACTATTTCTGTGTTAAAAGTTTCCGTGCGAGGTTCGATTCGACGATCAATGCAATTTCACCGACCAAGGGAGTAGGTACTGAGGACCGATCAAATGCTGAATTTTTTGGGCTTCGCGAATTGTGTTTACCGGCAGTCCGCTGGCCTTCGAAGCCGAATTCCATTGGCTTTGCGCCATCTCTTCTTTGTTAAACAAAGAGGATATCCAATCTTTTTCTTCTGGGTAATAAACCACCCGATAAGCAGTGGTTTTTGATTTTCTCGAGGCAGATAAAATGGCCCTGTCTAAACCGCCAAATCCGTCGATGAGTCCCAACTTTTTGGCATCAATGGCCGAATAAACCCGTCCTTCCGCCAATGCGGCCACCTGTTCGCGACTCATTTTACGTCCCATCGCCACGGTGCCAATAAAATCATCGTAAATGCTGTTGATCATGGTTTGCATCATGGCCTGTTCTTTTTCGTTCAACGCGCGATCAGGACGCCAGCCCGCTGAGATATCACCCAGCTCTACCGTTTCATACTTCAAGCCCAATTTGTCGCCAAACAATTCTTGCGTGTTGGGGAGCAGGGCAAAAACACCAATCGACCCAGTAATGGTGTTGGGCAAAGCAAAAATACTGTCGCCCATACAGCCCATGTAGTAACCGCCGCTGGCTGAAACATCACCAAATGAGACAATGACCGGCTTGATCTTTTTACAGTTAACAATTTCATGGGCAATTTCATCAGAAGCAAAAGCACTTCCACCTGGAGAGTTGATGCGAATGACAATGGCTTTTACATCGGCATCATTTTGTGCCAATTTCAAGTTTTTGATGAACGTTGCACTGCCAATTTGATTGTTGGGGTTTTGTTTGCCCGGAAGGATGTCGCCAACGGCATAAATAACGGCAATTTTATTTTCGCTGAACGCATAGGGGTCGGCGTCTTTGGCATATTCATAGAAGGAGTGCCAAGGCGTTTTACTTCCCGTGAGTTTGGCGGCAGAAACAAGGGACTCTTTCGCTTCGGTTTCGTAAAGTAATTTATCGAACAACTGCAGTTGTAAAGCATTTTTTGGCAGTTGGGCTTGGGCATGCATGGCGATGTTCCACAGGGTGTCCAAGGGGATTTTTCGGGAAGTGGCGATTTCCGACAGCTGATATCGGTACAAGGATTCGATGTACTGGGTGATTTGCTGTCGATTTTCATCGGACATGCTCGTTTGAATGAAAGGCTCAACCGCACTCTTGTATTTGCCTACCTTGAACACTTGGAAATCAACGCCGAGTTTATCGAACAGGCCTTTGTACATGACAATTTTGGAAGAAATGCCATCAAATTCCAACATGCCTTTGGGATTGCAACTCACTGTTTTGGCAGCTGTGGCAATGTAGAAGCCCAACTCGGTGTAGAGGCCGCTGTAGGAAACAATGGGTTTGCCACTTTTCTGAAACTGAATCAAAGCTTGTCGAATCTCTTCTGCCGTAGCCATTCCACCCATGTAGCCACCGCAATCCAACAAAATGCCCTTTACATTGGGGTCTTTCTCTGCCTTTTTTAAACCGTTCATGATCTGGTTCAATCCCAAAGTTGGATCAGATTCTTCGCTGGCTTGTAGGATATCGCTCAATGGATCGCTGCTGCTGCGCTCGGCAACATCCCCTTCAATTTTGAGGTATAGCAATCCCGCTTCTGTAAGTTCTGGGGCCTTTTTCTCGCCGAAATTCGTTTCAAAACCGGAAAATAAAGATGAAACGAACAATCCGATGGCGATAATTCCGATGGCAAATCCTCCAAGAAGTGTTATGAAATATTTGGCAAATGTTTTCATGGGCAGTGTACAAAGTTAAGAAAGCATCGGGATCATCAAACCCTGTTTCGTTTAATCATCTGCAAAGTGGGATGAAAATCTAAAGGGGTTAGGTTGTAACTTTGGCCACATATTTGTTTTCATCGTTAAAAATCAATCATGAAACTGTCACTTCGCCCATTGCTTCTTTCTGTAAGTGTATTCGCATTTGCTTCATTTATCCAAGCCCAGCAACCCCTGGGAATGGTCATCAGTGATTACAATACACCCTATGCGGTGAGTATGAACCCTGCGATGGTTGCGAGCCAGTATAAAAACCGCGTTTATTTTAATTGGTGGGGTACCTCTCTCGACATACAAAGCAACTTTGCCAATGAATCGGGTTGGCGCAGGCGACCAAGCAGCCTTAAGATGGATCAATCTTGGGTTCCATCTACTCAAGAAGCTCTGTGGAACTTGAATTACTTGAACGAAACCTACGGTCCGTCGTTGTATGTAATGGCAGACAACAGCGTGGGTGTAGGAATTGGGGTGAAAGGGGTGTCGGGATTTAATTTCTCAGGGGTAAATCCCCAATTGGGTAGGTTGCTCCAGCAAGGTCGGGGCGCATGGGACGGTGTACTGGGCAATACCATTTCACAAAACTCTTCAATGGCATTCAACACCGAAAAATACCAAGAGTGGTATATGTCGTTTGGGTCTTATGTGGGTGATGCCGACGCCAAACGCGGCGTGCGCGCATTGAAATGGGGCGTAACCGGAAAAATCCTTGTGGGGATGGGGGCTGCCCATTTGGCTTCAAGTCAATTGAACGTGAAATACAATGGTAACAATGCTTTCTTGATTCAAGACATCATGGCCACCTATCATTACACCGATCAAACATCTGCCTCAAATACCATGGTGCGGCCCTTGGGTTTGAAATTTGATTTGATGTCAGGCATCGGCACGGGCATCGACTTGGGCTTTATGTACGAATACCGCCCTGGTGCAGAAAGAACATACAGCGGTATTTCTGAATGTGATCAGCAATTGAACCGAACTTATCGATGGAAGTTTGGCGCAAGCTTGAACGATGTAGGGTTTATTCAATACGATGGCAGTGCCTATGCTGTTTCTGCAACCAATGTCAACTACACCGCGGATTCCATTTTTGCCATTCAGCAACTCTACAGTGCCAATGAATCTTCATTGAATCATTTCGATCAAATGGGTGCGGCGGCTTCATCATTGGGTGCCAACCCAAAATCGAGTTTCACCTCTTACACACCCATGGCATTGAACGTTCAATGGGATTATCGTTTCAATAAATGGCATTTGGGTGCTTATTGGACGCAAAATTTAAAACCTTTGGATATGCCCGGTTTGCGCAGGACGTCAACCATCAGTTTTGTGCCCAGAAGACAAGAAGAACGGTTTGAGTACGGTTTCCCCATCACCATTATCCGCGATTATCAGCAGTTGAATGTTGGGGCCTATTTGCGTGTAGGTCCTTTGGTTGTGGGTAGCAACAATTTGGCAGGTTTGGGCCGTTTTTTGGGTAACTCAGGTACCAATGGCGCCAATTTTTATATAGGGTTCCGCAGCAAATTGGGAAATTGTTCCAAAACTGTTTACGATTATGCCGATGATTTCAGTACGGATACCACCGCAGCCGTAATGGACAGTGTTGTATTGGATAGTGTTGTAGATCTGGAGACCGATGATTTTGATAAGCGCGATACCATTATCAAGCACGATACCATTATCAAGCACGATACCATCGTAAAGACAGAAATTAAAACCATCGTAAAGCGAGATACCGTAATCGTAACGAAAACTGTCAATACTACCGGCAGCAATGTAGCCTTGCAGCAATTGTTGAATGATTGTCAGAAACGCGAAACAGAATTAAAAAATCGGTTGACCGCCATTGAAGCCCGCGAAGCCTCTGTGGTGAACAAGAACAGGAACTGTGAAGCGGAAGTGGCAAAATTGAAGTTGGAAAGTGATAAGTGGAAAGCAGACTTGGGTCAATTAAAAGCCGAAAATGATCGGATCAAAGCGGAAAACGACAGACTTCGGG
>JBJTNN010000161.1:0-4767 GCA_046074125.1 Bacteroidota bacterium | reverse complement strand
CCCTACCGCGTTGGTTTGCGTGAGACTGCTCGTTAATGCCATCAAATCCTTGTCCCCGCCCAAGCCGCGCTTGAGCGCCGCCGATAACATGCCCACGCCCAATGACTTCGTCAATATCAATACATCGCCCAACTGCGCGCCCGCATTCGTCTTCAACTGATCAACCCGCACCAACCCCGTTACACTCAACCCAAACACCGGCTCCTGCAATTCAATGGTATGTCCGCCCGCCAATGCCACCCCCGCTCCAGAACATACCTGCATCGCACCCTCCATCACCCGGCGTGCAACCTCCACCCCCAACACCTCAATGGGCCAGCCCATCACCGCATTCGCCATCACCGGCCTGCCACCCATCGCCCAAATATCGCTGAGGGCATTGGCGGCGGCGGCCCGACCAAAATCGTAGGGATCATCGAGCAAGGGTGTGAAAAAATCCACCGTCTGCAACAGCAACTGTCCATCCCCCAAATCAAACACCGAACAATCATCGCCCCCAGCATTGCCATGCACCAACCCCGGCGTTGCGCCCGCCTGCAAAGTCATCCCCTGCAACATCTGCTGTAATACCGCCGGCTGTACTTTGCAACCGCAACCACTCGACTTCGAAAATTCTGTGAGCTTTTTTGTCATTCCGTTGCAAAAATCGCAAAAGCCTGGCACAGTTTTGGGGGAATTGCCAACAAAGCGTGTCTAAGCCCCCAACTAAAACCCAGAAAATATGAAAAAGTCCTTGACCCTCGCCCTCGCAGCCCTCATATTTTTGACCACCCTGCCCGCCTACAAACAAGCAGCCACCGTGGTACTTCCCCGCAAAATTTCTAACCTCGCCTATCAACCCGGCGAAACCCTCAAATACCGCATCCACTATGGCGCCATCAATGCCGGCGTAGTGTCGATGATCGTCAACCCAAACCCCACCATCATCAATGGCAAAACCACCTACAACCTGCGCGTAGAAGGGGAAACCGTGAAAAGCTTCGACTGGGCCTACAAAGTGCGCGACAAATTTGAGAGCTGGGTCGACCAAGAATCTCAAGCGCCCCTGCGTTATGCCAAAACCGTTAGAGAAAACAATTATTTCCACCAGGATGTGGCCATCTACGACCACGACAACCGCAAATTGCGCAACAAACAAGGCGAACTCACCATCCCGCAATACACCCAAGACGTGGCTTCAGCTATATACTACCTGCGGAATCTCGATTATACCAACGCCACACCCGGCAAACAGTTTCCGGTGGATGTATATATTGACAACCAAGTCTACAACTTGCCCATCACCTACAAAGGCAAGGAAGTCATCAAAACTGACCTTGGCAAAATTCGCTGCATCAAAATCAAGCCCAAGTTGGTGGTCGACCGCGTCTTCAAACACGCCGATGCCCTCACCGTTTGGGTTACTGATGATGCCAACCACATCCCCGTGCGTATCGAAGGCCAGATTTATGTCGGCTCCATCAAAGTCGATATCATCCAACACACAGGCCTAAAGAATGCCTTCTCTTCAAAAATTCCTTAATCACTCCTCCAAATAAACCCGCGCTACGCGCTGGCTTACCGATGTGAGTACCTCGTACGGAATGGTGCCCCGGCGCGCTGCAACCGTCTCCACCCGCAAATGCTCGCCAAATAACTCCACCTCGTCGCCAGCCACACACCCCAACCCCGTTACATCCACCATGGCCATGTCCATGCAAATGTTCCCCACAAACGGCGCCTCCACCCCCTTCACCCATACCCCCGAGTGCGACCGACCATCGGCCCGCCATACCCCGTCGGCATAACCCGCCGCAATCACCGCAATCTCACGGTCCACACCGCTCACCCCGTGCATCCCATACCCCACACCTTCTCCCGCCTTCACCCGCTGTACCTGAGAAATGGTACTCACCCAGCGCGTCACCGGCTCCAACCCCGCACCCATCTCCCCGCGTGGATCCACCCCGTACAACCCAATCCCCAAGCGTACCATATCAAAACGCGCATCGCCAAAACGCAAAATGCCGCCCGTATTCTCAATGTGCTTTAACACCCCATAGCCCAGCCCCTGCTCCAACACCGCCGCCGCCCGCGCAAACACATCCATCTGTCTCCCAGTAAAATCATCCGAATTGGCATCCTCGCTGGCCGATAAATGGCTAAACACCGAAGCCACCACAAACGACGACCCCCGCAACAGCTCAGCCACCGCCCCCATTTCCGGAGCCCCAAAGCCCAATCGGTGCATCCCCGTATCCACCTCCACGTGCAATCGCAAGCCCGACACCCCCGAGGCCATCAGTCCCCGCAAGGATTCTAAGCTGAATACCACCGGTTCCAACCCATACTCCTGCAACGGCCAAGCCGCCCCCGCATCCACATTCATCACCATTATCGGCACCGTGATGCCCGCATTCCTGAGCGCAATCCCCTCGTCTACATAGGCCACACCCAAATAGTCCACGGCCAGCGCCTGCAAGGCGCTGGCCGACTCAAAACTACCACTCCCGTAACCAAACGCCTTCACCATGCACATGACCTTCTTCCCCGCGCCCGCCAACCGCCTGAAATGCAAAAAATTGTGCTTCAACGCACCCAAATGTATCTCCAAACGCGTCTGTAACAACCGCGCCTGCAACCGCGCCACCACCCGCTCCAACCCACTACTGCGCGACCCCTTCACCAAAATGGCCCTGCTATTCACCCCCGTCAACCACACCGACCCCAACAGCGACTCCGTATCCTCAAAAACCAACCCCTCCATCCCCGCATACTCCCGCCCCACCCAAATCACCTCACTCACCCCATACCCTTTCACAATCTCCTTCAACCGCATCCGCAATACCCCCGCATCCATCCCCGTCTGCTCAAAACCGCCCAACACCACCGACAAGGGCAAATTGGGAGACTGTCGCTTCAACATATCCAACGCCACCCCCAAACTCTCCAAATCCGCAGAATAACTGTCGTTCAGCACATAATTCCCCTTCCGGCCCGCCATAAACTGCAACCGATTTTCCAAGCGAGGCAACCGCGCAAACCGCTGCAAATGCGCCTCATCCCAACGCTCCAACGCCACCAAGGCGCACAGGCACGACATCGCATTGCTCACCGATGCTTGGTCCACAAACGGAATCTCAAACCGATGCTCCGTCCCGCGATACACAAAATGAATCGCTTGCCCACCGCCCCATTCTAGGGCCTCCACATTCACCAAGCGGAAGTTCGCCCCCTCATTCCATCCCCACGATATCGTCTTCATCAACGGCTGCGATGCCCGCAAAGCACCCACCGCCGAACGCAAAATTTCCTGATCAAAAGGATACACCACCACATCCGCCCCCAACGCCAACGACACCTTCTCCTGCGCCTTCTCCTGCATCGAAGCAAACCCCTCCGCATGCGCCTCGCCCAAATGCGTCAACACCACCATGTTCGGCCGCAACATCTGCTGCAACTTCGCCATATCGCCACGGGCCGATACCCCCGCCTCCAACAACACCACCTCGGTACCCCCCGACACATTCAACAAACTCAACGCCACTCCCAACCCACTGTTATAACTTCTCGGACTCTTACCCAACGAAAAATCGCCCTGCAACAACTCCCACAACCACTCCTTCACGATGGTTTTTCCATTGCTGCCCGTAATGCCCATCACCACCCCCGTCAATTGCTTCCGATGCCAGGACGATAACAACTGCAAAGCCGCCAGCACATCCTCCACCACCAAAAATACCGCCTCCGGCATCAACCCCATCCAACCCGACTCCACCCGCGAAACCATGAAATATCGTACCCCCGCCCCGTAGGCCTGTCCCACAAAATCATGCCCATCCCTACTGCCCTTCAACGCCAAAAACATGGCCGACGATCGCTCCAACCCCCACAACTTTCGCGCATCAAACACCATCGCAGTGATTTCGGCGGCGACCACAACTGACGAACCTGAACCCGCAGCCGAACCCAAATTCGCACCCTCTCCCCCGCGCACCTGCGCGCCCACCACCCCAACGATATCCGATACCCGCAGTCTCACCCTCAAGAATTTCTCAAATTGATCTCCGCACTGTCGCCAATGTTCAAACTCGACGCCGCCCCAACCAACACAGAATCACTCCCCACCAACGAATCCTCCAAAATGGCATTCGTGAGCTCCGCCCCCTGCCCAATGATGCTGTTCTTCACCACACTCCGCGATATCACCGCCCCCTCGCCAATGCTCACATCCGGACCTACAATGCTGTTCTCCACCTTCGCGCTCGGCGCAATGTACACCGGCGGTATGATGATATTTCCCTTCTGAAAACCCGCAAACTGCTGCTGGTCTACCTGCCTCAATAAATTCCGATTCGTCTGCAAAATGATGTCCTTCTTGCCACAATCAAACCAAGAATCCACCGCAAACGTGTTAAACGGAACCCCCTGCGCAATCATGCATTGCAAAGCATCCGTCAAATGATACTCGTTCTGCGTGCGAATCTCGTTCTGTATGTTGTATTCCAAGCACCCAAACAAGGTCTTCGTATCCTCAATGGCATACAACCCCACTAGCGCCAAATTCGATTTCGGAATCACCGGCTTCTCGCTCAACCGCGCAATCAATCCACAGTCCGACAATTCCGCCACCCCAAATTGCCTAGGGTCCTCCACCTTTTTCACCCCCAACGCGTTGCCACCCGCCGCCAACACCGACGCCAAATCGGCCTCAAAAATGGTATCGCCCAGCACAATCAGCATCTTCTCATCCGCCTCAAACGCATCCCGCGCCAACCACACCGCATG
>JBJTNN010000160.1:0-7818 GCA_046074125.1 Bacteroidota bacterium | reverse complement strand
TGGCAGACGGTAATTTTATTCCAAAAACATCAAATATTTGAATTCCTTCCTTTTGAGACCTTGATTAATGCCAACCAGAGTGAGTATTACAAATCACTTTCGATGAGTGACAAACTAGGAAAATCTACACCATTTATTGAATACATGTTAGAGGTGATTGAAAAATCTCTCTCTCAACTGCTCAATTTCAATAATAGAACGATGAAGGAAACGGATCGACTTGAGTACTTCTTGAACCTAGGGCACAAAGAGTTTAGTCGAAAAGACTACATGAACATTTTCAAAGACATTTCATCAGCCACCGCTAGTCGAGATCTAAAAAAGGCAATAGCATTAAATCTCGTAACAGCCGTAGGAGACAAGAACCAAACGAAATATAAAATTAATATTCCATCTGGTTTTGTTGACTCCGCCATATAATTCAAACAAACCTCAGCGCCTTCGCTACATCCTCCGGTGTGTCTATGGCCGGGGAGGCCCGTTTTTCCTTTCTGCGAGTGAAATGCTTGTGTTGTTTTGAATTGCTCCGAAATGTCTAGATTCGTATGTCAACAAAGCTTGAGCAAACATTGAAAATGAGGCTAATATCATTGATATCAATATTTATTATTCTGTCGAAAACAATAGTGGGTTGTGGGTCGAGGTCAACGGTAAGTCCGGAGGAAATCGTGAAGATTGAAATGAATTTAAGTGCATTTGGCGTGGAGTCCGATTTTGTGCCATCTATAGATGCAGTCATTGATTTTTCTAAGGATACGAGTATTTGTGTGAAGACTTATTATAACCCAGCCTACAAAGGTTCAAACTATGCGCTCAACGAGTCGGAAATGACGGAAATATTGGGTCTGCTTAAAATCACGGACTTGAAAAAACTCAAAATGGAATACCGAGTTCCAATGTCGGATCTACCAACTTCCAAGACCGTTATCTATACAACGAAATCAAAATACACAATACTTGACTATGGTCTGGAGGGCGAAGAACCATTAAAAAAACTTTACAAAGTTGTTTATAAATACTAAATAGAGAAAACTACGGGTACCAGAGCCGTAAATTTTGGATTCGACAAGACCCCGATCTGATTGAATTATTATTTGGATTGAAAAAAATCCAGAGGTAAACCTAAAACTAGGACTCCATGAAATTCACAATTCAACAGAATGGAAATAAATCAAACTACCTCAAAGGCTGTCCGTGTGTTCTTTTGTCTGATGCAGATTGCTAGAATTGCTCTTCTTCTCTCTTCGGCATTACTCCTGATATTAATAATATTACTTATAGTTTTACCGGGAAAAAGCTTAACAATAAACCCTTATCCTGCACTCGGTCTGATAATCTATTCACTCATTTATTCCGCAATTACAATTCTTAGTGCTTTAATTTATTATTCCTGTAAACGACAGACAATCTGGTCATTAATTGTAAAGGAAGTATTATTGTTTGTCCTTACGAGTATCATGATGACTATTTTCTATTTTGTGAATAGTTATATGATCAGTAATTATTATTAACACAGAACTATAAGTAACCCATTTTTCCATCTTGGTTTTGTATATTCCACATCTCGGCGAGCATATGCTGCCAAAATTGAAATCAATATGAACTGGAAAAGTCGATATAGAAACAATAGACCACTTGTAAATTCAATGTTTGCTGGCGTGTTCTACTTTTTATTTTGTTGGTCGCTTGAATTTGGAGACGCCACCAAAGTGCCATTTATTTTAGTGATGCCATACCTTCCGGGACTAACATTTCCTTTGACAACCTGTTATTTTAAAAACGAGACAAATTCACTCACAATTATTCGGAAAATAGGTCATTTAACTCTTTCTATTTTAATTTATATTGGAAGTTTGTGGTTGTTCTCTGGTGGAATACGAATGGATGCTCTTTTCGTAGTTGCGGGATTTTCGGGGTCTTTGCTTTTTTTAATCGCGACAAAATATTTGTTAAGAAAGAAAATTCCGGATTTTCACATTCTTGGAATATCTGTATTGAGTGGGCTTGCCTTCTTGCTGTGTGCAATAAATAAAAGAAACAGTGTTTATTTGGGATTGGCTATGCTCCTTTGGACTTTTTTCAATGGACTGATTTTAAATGTGGAATACAAAAAAGCCTTATATAGATGAGATGTCGATAAAACTCAAAATGAAATTGATTGTGTTTATAATGCTCTTGAGCATTTCGATCGGCAATTCCCTAGGTCAATCCGCAGATACACCTTTCACGGGCGTTGCTAAAAGTAATCTGAATACAACAAGCTTTGGTGAGGTAAAAAAATATATTCTTATCAAACAAGTAAAGCAATCTGACTTCAACTATTCAGAGTTAGATAATATTGATAAACGTGAATTAGATACTTTTAATGAATGGGATATAAAGAGTGTATTTGAGCCTGTAAGTGGACAATATAACTATTATCAATTCATTGCAACATATATTGGGGAAGGGTATCGTTTCGATGGTCCGCGCTTGTTCAAAGAGTTTCACGATGTTTTGATTATAAAAACAAACGATGAAAATAAAATTCTCGACGCCTACCACTACACATTAGAGTGGGCAGAGCCGCCCCTACAATATGATGTTTTCAAAAGCAGTGCGACAGATGTTTACTTGATAAACAATATGACAATTGGTCAGTTGAAATTAATGCGTACTTATGATGTTAAAACTGAACTCAAGGATGTTGGAATTGTTGCTTTTCCGGAATAAGGTGCTTAGCACCCAATCAAACAAACCTCAGCGCCTTCGCTACATCCTCCGGTGTGTCTATGGCCGGGGAGGCCCAAGAGGTTTCTTTTACCCCAATGCCCATTCCGTTCTCTAACCACCGCAATTGCTCCAACATCTCTGTTTTTTCCAATGCGCTGGGCGATAATTTAGCCACCGTGCGCAAAGCTTCGGTCCTGAATGCATACATCCCAATGTGACGGTAATACTGAATTCCGGAATTCTGTAATTGCCCATTTCGATCAAATGGAATCGCTGAACGCGAAAAATACAAAGCCTGGTCATTCACATCACACACCACCTTCACCACATTCGGATTTTGGATTTCTTCCGCCTCCTGAATTGCAATTTTTAACGTGGCGATTTCCGTTCTTGGATTCTCAAACGCCGATACCAACAACGCAACCTGCTCCGGCTTAATGAATGGCTCATCGCCCTGTAAATTTACCACCACATCGCAGTTCCAGCCGAGTTTTTCTAGGGCTTCCGCACATCGATCCGTGCCGCTGGGATGCAGATCACTGGTCATGACTACCACACATTTGGATTGAATGTGCTCGGCAATTCTCACATCGTCTGTGGCCACAGCTACACCCGCATCAGGTTGGGCCAACATCGCGGCTTCAACCACGCGCTCGATCATCGTTTTACCACCCAAATCTTGCAAGGGCTTGCCAGGAAATCGGGTACTCGCATAACGCGCCGGAATGATGATGCCGAAGGATGTGCCGCTCATACCCGCAAGTTATTTCTTTTTGTTGGGTTGCTCAAGGAAACCCCTGATTTTGAAATAGACTTGCGTATTCTGGTACGATCCCCCAAAAACCTCAGCGCCCGGACCGTAAGCAAATACTGGCACCGGTATTCCTGTGTGCTCATGAGTAGAAAAATTCATCACCGGTTGCTTTGCTTTTTTGTCCCATCCCACCAAACTCAATCCGCCCGTTTCGTGATCCGCCGTAACGACAATCAATGTTTCTTGGTTATCTCTTGCCAATGCCAATACTCGCTGTATCGTAGCATCCAAATCGGCCAATTCAGCCAGCAAGTAGGCACTGTCGTTCTCGTGACCCGCCCAATCCACCTGAGATCCCTCGATCATGGTGAAACTGCCCTGTGGGTTTTTAAACATCGTCTTTAAAATGCTCTCACTGGCATCGGCCAAAAAAGGTCCCTGATTGTTTCTGCCTTCGTGGGCTTTTGGGGGATAAGCGCTGTCGTTGTAAAAAATTACGCGACGGTCAACATCCTGCAACTGTTTCATGGAGCCGCAGCCAGTGCCTATGCGATACCCGTTTTGTACGAGTGCCTGGGTATCGAAATACATTTTTCCACCGCCAATGGCCACATCGATGGCGCCTTTTGTGGTTTTCATTAAGTCGATACCGCTATTTTGTTCCCCATATTGCAATACGCCAAACGGATTGTTTTTCATGCCGTTGATAAAATCATTCCCAATTTCATGCATCATTTTTCGCGAGGGTTGATGGGCAAAAAACGCCCCAGGCGTAGCATGGGTTAATTCACAGGTTACCGCAATGCCCGTAGATTTTCCGCGCAAATGAGCGATTTCTGACAACGATAACGGCTTAGAACTGTCTGCAGCCATGCCCACCATGTAGTTGTTCGCTTTTTGTCCGGTCGATAATGCCGTGCCACCAGCACCACTGTCGGTGATGAATTTATTCGCACTCGAGGTAAAACTCAATCCCATCACAGGAAAGTCCCTAAATACCGCTGCAGCACTGTCCATGCTGTTTATGCCTTTGGTTTTGGCAGCGTTATAGGCGCTCCACTGGGCCAATCCAGTGCCATCGCCGATGATTAAGACAATGTGTTTGGGTGGTTTAGGTGCTTTTGGTTTTGCCGCGGTAAGGCAAGGAGCTACAAGGCTTAAAACGGCCCATGCGAGGAGGTTCGAACGATTCACAAGACAAAATTACACAGGATTCATTACTCGTTCTGCAATTAACACAACCTTAATCACCCAAAACACAGATTTTAGGTCGTATTTTTGCAGAAATAAGCATCATGAACGGAACATTTCATATCCCACAAGCCATCAATGAACCCATCTACGAATACGCTTCAGGAACTGCAGAGCGTAAACAATTGCAAGCAGCACTCAAAGAGGCTCGCAGTAAAGTGGAAGACATTCCCATGTACATCGGATCAGAGGAAGTGCGCACGGGCAACGTATTTGATTTGTTTCCACCCCATGATCGTCACCATAAAATCGGACAGTATCATCGCGGAACCAAAAACCATGTGCAACAAGCCATCGATGCTGCTCTTGCCGCCAAACCCATGTGGGAGTCTATGCCCTGGGAACAGCGCGCGGCGATATTTTTGAAAGCGGCCGAATTGATGGCCACCAAATACCGTTACGTGCTCAATGCCTCTACCATGTTGGCGCAAAGCAAAAACGCTTTCCAATCAGAGATTGACAGCATCTGTGAAATGGTTGATTTCTTGCGTTTCAATGTGCAATACATGGCTGAAATCTATAATGAGCAGCCGCCAGCCAACGCCAAAGGCATCTGGAATCGCTTGGAATACCGTCCGCTCGAAGGATTTATTTTTGCCCTCACGCCGTTCAACTTTACGGCCATTGCCGGAAACCTGCCCACAGCACCAGCCATGATGGGCAACGTCATCGTTTGGAAACCTGCCGATTCTCAGATCTACAGCGCCAATGTGTTGATGTGCATATTCAAAGAAGCGGGATTGCCCGATGGCGTGGTGAATTTGGTATACGCAGACGGTCCCGAAACCGGTGAGGTGGTGTTTAATCATCCAGAGTTTTCAGGCATTCACTTTACGGGTAGTACCGGAGTATTCCGTCATATTTGGCAAACCATCGGCACCAACATCGCCAAGTATCGCAGCTACCCCCGCATCGTGGGTGAAACGGGTGGTAAAGATTTCATTTTGGCGCACAGCAGTGCCCAAGTCGATGTGATCGTAACCGCCATCATCCGTGGCGCGTTTGAATTCCAAGGACAAAAGTGCTCGGCCGCGAGCCGCGTGTATATCCCCCAAAGTTTATGGCCTGCCGTGAAAACGAAATTGCTGTCAGAAATGGCAACCATCAAAGTAGGTCCTACCGAAGAGTTTACCAATTTTGTGAATGCCGTGATCGACGAGCGAGCCTTCAATAAAATCAAAGGGTATATCGATCAAGCCAAAGCCGATGGCGTAGAGGTGTTGTGGGGTGGAAATTGTGACATGTCTAAAGGATATTTCATCGATCCCACCATTTTGATGGCCCCATCAGCGCACTATCGCACCATGTGTGAGGAGATTTTCGGTCCCGTGGTTACCATTTGGGTTTACGCCGATGCGGAATGGAACGATATGTTCGACGTGGTAGACAAGACCAGTGAATATGCGTTAACTGGCGCGGTTTTGGCCCAAGACAGACAGGCAATCACCGATGCAACATGGGCGTTGCGTCACAGTGCCGGTAATTTCTATATCAACGACAAACCAACCGGCGCCGTTGTAGGCCAACAGCCATTTGGTGGGGGCAGAGGCAGTGGAACCAACGACAAAGCAGGGGCAAAAGTAAACCTGTTGCGTTGGGTGAGTCAGCGCACCATCAAAGAAACCTTTGTTCCGCCAACCGATTATCGCTATCCCTTCTTGCAAGCGGATTGATTGATGTTCTAAGCCAATATCGCTGCGTTGAGGACGGTCCTAACCCTTGTTTTACTGGTGATTTCCAATGTCTTCATGACGATGGCTTGGTATGGTCATTTGAAGTGGAAGTCGATGAGTTTTCTGCAGCACGCAGGCCTGTTCTCATTGATCGTTTTTAGCTGGGCGATTGCCTTTTTTGAATATGTTTTCATGGTGCCTGCTAACCGATTGGGAAGCAAGGAAACCGGCGGGAATCTTGATTTGTTTCAGCTGAAAATCATTCAAGAAGCCATCAGTATTGTGGTGTTTACGGTGGTGGTACAATTGCTATTCAAAGGCGAGGCCTTCCATTGGAAATACGCTTTGGCCTTTGTGCTCGTATTGATCGCTGTGTGGCTGGTGTTTACCGCCAAGTAACGCTAGAATCCCAGATTGAGCTGGTCGTGAAGAACCTTGGCCACCGCATGTCGCAATGCCTTGCCCTGGAAGTTTGCTACCCAGCGTATGCCGCGGGTGGCCGAAGTGGTGAATATCTCTTCGGCGGAGGTTAGGTCGATTTCCGACAACGGCCTTTCCTGCACACTGTATCCATAGGCATCCGCCAAATGTATGACCACTTTTCGCATGACCCCATCAATGCAATATTCCGAAACGGGCGGGGTGATGATGAATTCGCCTTTTACCACAAATAGGTTCGACGCAACCGTTTCACAAGGCCTCCCATAGTCGTTGAAGATGACCACGTCGTTTAAGCCATGTTCTTTCGCGTAAATTCCTGCCAAGGTGTAAGTGAGCGATGAACAGGTTTTTAAGGTGGAAGTAAAGTTGTTGTTTTTCGACAATTCTTTGTAGGTTCCGAGGGTTAAACCTTGTTCGTTCCAGGGGTAGGGGCGGTCGCCATGGGTTTCGTTAATTTCAGTAACAACCGATGCTTCCATCTGGTCCGGGGTATACAATCCTGCCGATTCACGGAAAAACGTGAGTCGAATTCTGGCCGATTTCCAGCCCGCTTCACTGCACGCTTTTAAGACCGAAGTTTCCCAAGATATTTCATCCCAACTGCTCGGAATATTGATCTTTAACAACAGGGCCGATTTTTTAATCCGGTCCACATGCAACGGCAATTGTAAGATACGACCTTGCCACAAAGCACAACTTTCAAAGAAACCATCCCCATACCGATAGCCACGGCTGTTGGGTGTGAAAAAAGGAGCGTCTTCGGCGATTATGTTGTTGTTAATCAGGTAGATAGGCATAAATAAAAAGGGTTGATTTGCGTAGAAACGACTTCCCAATGGGCGTTATTTCCGGCGTGAATAGCGAAAATAGGTATTCCCTTCCTGTATCACCAACGAATCCGCGGAAAAATGTTGAATCCTGAACTTGCGAATGGGTTCCGGCGTGGTGGATCCTTGGTCGTAATAAAGCGCCAATTGGTATCCAGTT
>JBJTNN010000159.1:0-2521 GCA_046074125.1 Bacteroidota bacterium | reverse complement strand
CGGTCAGCAACCCGGCTTTGCTCAACGAAAGTCATGTTGGCAAGTTTGGTTTGAGTGCAGGATCTGTCTTGCCTACCGTGATGACAGCCAACGCCACAGGTGCTTGGAAGGGCAAGCGATTTATGTGGTCGGGATTTGCTCAGCTCATCGATGCCGGAGCAATGGACGCGTATGATGCTGGTGGAAATCCGCAAGGGGAGGTGAAAGCCAACGAAACCCAAATAGGGGTGAGTGCCTCTTGTCAAGTACAGCCTAGGTTCAGGGTGGGTGCTCAAGTGGGCATGGTATACAGCGTGTTGGGGCCGTATGTTTCCAATGGTGTATTCATGAATCTCGGTTGCAATTATATCAAGCGCGATTCGGTGCTTAGTTGGGGATTGTTGGTGAAGAACCTCGGTGCCCAAATTGTAACCTATCGGGATGCGGCTCGCGAACCTCTGCCAATGAACATTCAAATGGGTGTGTCGTTGAGTCCCAAGCACATGCCATTAAAATTCCATATTACCGCCCACAGTCTGCAGCGCTGGGATTTGACCTATGACCAATACATCGACAATGGCGGGAAGATCGATTTGAACGGAAAGCCCGTTGTGCCATCAGAGGCTGGTTTTGCGGCAAAATTGATGCGGCACATGGCCCTAGGGACGGAATTGTCGCTCGGACAAAATTTGAGTTTTTTGATCGGATATAGTCATCAGCGCAGAATGGAAATGTCGACTTCCGAGCGTAGAGGCACCTCGGGTTTTGGTTGGGGAATGAAATTTAAGATGGCCAAATTGGACATTACCTACGGTAGTGCTTCTTATTTTCCGGGTCAAAATTCTAACCAATTCTCTTTGTCCATTGACCCATCCCGCTTCTCAAAAAAGCGCACGATTGCTCATGTGACTTTTAGGGGGATACCAGAACTTTAATTTTAAGCATGGAGAAAAAGATCAACATCGCCATCGACGGATACAGCAGTTGTGGCAAGGGAACCTTGGCGAAAGCATTGGCGAAAGCCTTGGGATATGTGTTCATCGACAGCGGCGCAATGTACAGGGCGGTTACGCTACATATGTTGAGGGCTGGGGTGGATGTGAATGATGAAACTGCGGTTTCTGATGCGCTGAATGCTGTGCAAATCGGGTTTGTGAACAATGCAGACAATTTATCGGAGGTGACATTGAACGGGGTTTCTGTGGAATCGGAAATAAGGAATATTGAAGTGGCGGCCAAAGTGAGTGAAGTGGCGAAAATTCAAAGTGTAAGAACCCGGATGGTGGCCTTGCAGCAGGCCATCGGACAGTCGAAAGGGGTTGTGATGGATGGTCGTGACATCGGAACTGTTGTGTTTCCTGGGGCCGAACTAAAAATATTTATGACCGCAAGTCCGGCCGTTAGGGCCCAAAGACGGTATGATGAGTTGGTTGCCAAAGGCGATGATGTTACGTTGGAAAGCATAGCAGAGAACTTGCAACACCGCGATCGCATCGATGCGAGTAGAGAAAATAGTCCCTTGACATTGACCGAAGATTACCGCGTGTTAGACAATTCAGACTTGTCGAGAGAGGCTCAATTTGACCTAGCGTTGGACTGGGCAAAACAAGCCATCGCAGGGAACTAAGCCCTTGATTTCGTTGATATCTTGCGCATAACCTTGTTTGGGGATGTTGTATTTTTGTGGAAGTATGAATAGGCAAAAAATCGTTGCGGGTAACTGGAAAATGCACAAAACCTTGGAAGAGAGCCAAGCGTTGATCACTGAAGTAAGAGGCATCGTAAGAGATGAATATCGCGGGGATGGCAAGGTGGTGTTGATTCCAACCTTTTTGGCGTTGCCAACTGCGGTGAGATTGTTGGAGGGGAGTGGTTTGCAGGTGGGTGCTCAAAATGCCCATCAAGAAGATCAAGGCGCTTACACCGGTGAAATTTCTGCGGGCATGTTGAAGTCGGTAGGGGTTGATTATTGCCTGGTGGGACATAGTGAGCGACGTCAATATTTCGGTGAGACGAACGACGTGTGTGCGGCCAAGGTTAAGTCTGTGATTCGTCATGGGATGAAGCCCATTTTTTGTGTGGGTGAGACGTTAGAGCAACGTGAAAGCAAGCAATATTTTAGGGCCATTGAAGAGCAGGTGGTTCAGGGATTGTTCCATTTGGATCGCAAAGAATTTGCCCAAGTGGTGGTGGCCTACGAGCCTGTTTGGGCCATCGGAACGGGTTTGAATGCCTCTCCCGAGCAAGCGCAAGAAATTCATGCTTACATCCGCAAACTGATTGCCAATCAGTACAATGAAGAAGTGGCCGCTGCAACATCGATTCTCTACGGGGGAAGCGTGAAGCCAGAAAATGCGGCTGCGTTGTTTCTTCAGGGCGATATCGATGGTGGATTGATTGGTGGTGCCAGTTTGAAAGCCCGCGATTTCATCGATATTGTGAAGGCGATGCGCTAATTTCGACAAGGAAACGCATCTTGGTGCGTTATTTGATAACCCATGATGATGCTTCGAGCCCTTTTTACCATTGTATTGTTTGCCCT
>JBJTNN010000158.1:0-5483 GCA_046074125.1 Bacteroidota bacterium | reverse complement strand
TGCCGAAGTTGAGTTTTTTCCCGATAATAATTTTAAAAAGGGTTTTGTACGCGGAATAGCTGATTTTGAATAATAACGACTCTTGCCGTTTTCCACGTGTTACAAATACAGCCTCAAAATCGGTAAATTCAACCAATTTTTTTATGGCTTCAACATCGTCCTCGCCATCAGAGTCCAAAACAATATAACCCTGAGACGGGAATTTCCCTGCGTGATTTAATCCGTTGAAGATTGCTCTTTGGTGTCCCTGGTTGTATGGTAATTCTAACAGTTCTAGCGCAATATTGGCATGTCCAAACTTAAATTCTCTAAGAATTTTTTTAGTAGTAATTCTTGATCCATCATCCACAACAATTACGTTGAAATTTGCTGGAATATCTTTGAGTGTGTTTTCTAATTGTCTCAGAAAATGCTCAATAACACTTTCTTCATTGTAACAAGGTGTTATGATGGTGTAATTGTTCATGATTGTAATACGAATGTACAACAAACTCACATCCGCTCAACCACTTGAATGCCCAATAAATTGAGTCCGTGTTTTAAGGCGTGTGCCGTGAAATGAGCGAGTTTTAGGCGGGTGTTTTTAATCACTGGATCCGACTCGCGCATGATGTGGCATTCGTTGTAGAATCGGTTGAAAGTGCGTGCCAAATCAATGCAATATTGTGCTATAACAGCAGGAGAAGAATCATTGCAGGCCTTGTTCACTTCCTCAGGATAGCGGTACAACGTTTGGATGGTCTCGATTTCTATGGGTTGTAATTCGGTGTGTATATCACCCCGTTTCCAAGAATGGTCCTGTCCGTCTGAAGAAGCGCTGCGCAAAATGCTCTGGATTCGGGCGTAAGTGTATTGCACAAATGGACCTGTATCGCCCTGAAAGTCGATGCTCTCTTGGGGATTGAACAACATCCGCTTGCGGGGGTCTACTTTGAGGATGAAAAACTTCAAGGCCGATAGTCCTAAGGATTCGTATAGGTTCAGCAATTCTGTTTCCTCCAAACCGTCTGTTTTGCCCAATTCTTGGGTTTTGGCTTTGGCCTCGTCCACCATTTCTTGCACCAAATCATCGGCATCTACCACGGTTCCCTCTCGGCTCTTCATTTTGCCGCTGGGTAAATCAACCATCCCATAACTCAGGTGATGCATGCCTTCGGCGAAAGGCCGGCCCAATTTTTTCATGATGAGAAACAAGACTTTGAAATGGTAGTCCTGTTCGTTGCCCACCACATAAATGCTTTGGTCCACGCCGTGTTGCTGGAATTTTAAATCGGCTGTTCCAATGTCTTGGGTGATATAAACGCTGGTGCCATCGCCCCGTAAAACCAACTTTTCATCCAGGCCATCACCCCGCAAATCAATCCAAACACTGCCATCGTCTTTGCGATAAAAAACGCCCTTCTGTAAACCTTCCTCTACCACATCCTTGCCCAATTTGTAGGTGTCGGATTCGTAATAATATTGGTCGAACGATACGCCCAAACGCGCATATGTTTTTTCAAAACCACTGTATACCCAGCCGTTCATGGTTTTCCAAAGTTCAATTACCTCAGGAATGCCGGCTTCCCAATCGCGGAGCATTTGTTGGGTTTCACGCATCAAAGGAGACTGATTTCTCACCAATTCCTTGAGGTCATCTTTGAGTTTGGCGATTTGTTTGTCTTCGCTGGCCTGCTGAAGTTGCGCGAGTATGGCTTGGTACTTGGTCTTTACGATGTCTCCTTCGGGCGTCCATTTGCCATCAATGGCCTCTTCGATGATGGGAAGTGTTTGTTCGCGCAAGGCGTTTTCAAAAACTACATAATATTTGCCCACCAGGTGGTCGCCTTTCATGCCCGTTGATTCGGGTGTTTCTCCGTTGCCAAATTTTTGCCATGCCAACATCGACTTGCAGATGTGAATGCCACGGTCGTTGACCAAATTTGCCATAACTACCTGGTAGCCAGCGGCTTTGTATAGATTGGCCACTGACATCCCCAAGAGGTTGTTTCTTACGTGACCTAAATGGAGGGGTTTGTTGGTATTGGGCGAGGAGTATTCCACCATGACCTTTTTGCCTTCGCCCAGGGTGGTTTGTCCGAAAGAAGCATTGTCCCACTGAGCCTTCAAAAAATCGGCATAGATATCGGTCTTCAGTACGATGTTCAAAAACCCTTTCACCACGTTAAAGTCGCTGACGATGGGGGCATGTTGTTTGAGATGCTCTCCAATGGCGGTGGCGGTGGCTTCAGGCGTAGATCGTGAAATGCGCAACAATGGAAAAACCACGAAGGTGTAATCGCCATCGAAATCGGGGTTGGTCCGCTCGAGTTTCACGGGTTGCGGGTTGGAGCCATACAGGGCAGTGATGGCTTCAGAAATGTGTTGGATTAACGCCTGTTCCAGGTTCATGGGTTACTGCAAAAATACGAAATTGGGCGGGGATTTTCGGGGAAATTGGGATCAATCATGGTGATAGCCGGTGCCTTTAAGGATGTTGAGCGACCGGTAAATTTGTTCAGTAAGCACAAGACGCGCCAAGTGGTGAGGGAAAACAAATTCACTGAGTTTGATGCAAGGGTGTTGACTTCGGAGGGTTTCGGTGAAGCCATAGGCGCCGCCGATGGCGAAGACGATTTTGCCGCGGGATTGTGCGAGTGTTTTTTCTACAAAGGTTGAAAACCCGCGGCTGGTAAAGGATTTTCCTCTTTCATCGCACAGAATGAGGGTGTCTCCCGGCTTGATTAATTTCAGCAGGGTATCGGATTCTTTGGCTTTTTGTGCTTCAGGATCGGGGGTTCTGGCTGCGGGTAGCAGTTCCAGTTTTACGGCATGCATTGGACTGCATCGCTTTACATAATCGTTACAGAGCGCATCGATTTCCGGGTTTTTGTGGTTTTCGATGGCTGCGATGAGGATCATGAATGGATGTCAGTTTGGGCTGCAAAAGGGGTAGTGTAGGCAGGGTAGGTAAGGGAGTTACGCGGTTCTGCTTTGCCGCAGTCGTCTGGAGCTTCTTTTGCGTATCAATTGTTCAAGATTTCAAGTATCTTGTCGAGCTGGGGCGTCAGCACAATCTCCGTTCTGCGGTTTTTGGCTCTGCCTTCGGGGGTGTCGTTTCCGGCAACCGGTTGGGTATCCCCTCGGCCCACGGCTTGAATGCGTTTGGGGTTCATGCCAGCGTCGGCGATGAGGATTCGCGCAATGCTGGTGGCACGCAAAACACTGAGGTCCCAGTTGTCTTTGATGATGCCTTTCATGGGGATATTGTCGGTATGACCTTCGATGGCCATTTGCACATCGGGCTGCTTATTGAGTGCTTTGCCGATTTCAATGAGGGCTTCCCGTCCTTTGGGATCTACATCGATTGAGCCAGAGGCGAAGAGCAATTTTTCGGGCAAGATCACATACACTTTGCCGTTGCGGTATTCAACTTTGATGTCGAGCTTTTCAAATCCTGCTAAGGCTTTGGCGATGGCTTCTTTCAACTCGCGTACAGCGCGTTCTTTTTTGGACAATTCGGCTTCGAGGTCTTTCACGCGTTGCGAGGTTTTTTCCAATTCTTTGCGCAATTGTTCCAGTCTTGCTCTTTCGGCTTCGGCTTTTGCCAAGGCCGTATTGAGCTCTAGTTCTTTGGCGGCCAAGGTTTTGTTTTTCTCGTTGATTTCTTGGGCGAGGTTTTGTCGTTGCGCATCGAGGGATGTGCCGAGGTTACGGATGTATTCTAAGTTTTCATCCAGTTGCAACTGACAAGTTTCGATGGTGTCTTTGAGGGCAGAAATGGTTTTTTCTTTGTCGCCTTTTTCCGCTTCCAATTGGGCGATGGATGCAACGAGGGAGGCGTTTTTTTCCAAACAGTCGTCGTTCTTTTTCTTCAACTGCGTTTCCATGTCGGCCTTGGCGGCTTCCAGGGCTTGGTATTGTTTCTTTGACACGCAAGCAGTTAGTGCAAGGGCCACTGCGATAAAACTCCATCCAAATTTCATATTGGCGAAGATAATTCTCCTCTGTCGTGGCAGGGGGAACCGTTATTCACATGTGTTGCCGAGTGGACATACAAGCAGGCCCCTCTCATTGGAAACGAGAGGGGCCTGCAGTTTGATGTCGATAACTTCGTGTTTGCCTCAGTGGCGACAGTTACAAACTGAAATCCAATTTGTAATAGAATAGCGGCAAGAAGCCCAGTTGATAGGTTTCGCGGTAATAGGGTGCGGTATCAATGTAACTGTACTTCAAAACGTTCTTGCGATTGGTAACGTTAACCAAATCAAAAGCAATTTCGTGAGATGCTTTTTTGGCATTGATTCTGTACGCGATGCGGATGTCGAACCGGCGGTAGGGCGACCCAAATCGTTGGGTGTTTTTGAGGTCGCTTTTTTCAATGTATTCACGTTCGTTTCTTGTGGCCAATGTATCGATGGGTGAATATCTACGTGCCCCTGCGAAAGTTACTTTACCTCCAATGTTTAAAGAGTTTTTGTTCTTGAAAACGAATTCTTTGGCGATCAATCCGTTGGCGGCATAATCGGTATTGAAATCACTGCTGCGCCATTTTTTGTCGCTGCCTTGGTACTGGGCATCAAACACGCTCAAAGATGCCAAATAGTAGAAGCCTTTGCTAAAGAAACGCTCTACGGTAAATTCTACCCCATAGTTTTTGCCGATACCGGTATTTTCAAGGCTGTCTGGGAAGAATCGGGAGAATCCACTGCCCGTGTTAGCCAAACTGAACGAAGAGCCTTTGTAGCCATTGCTTGCCATCAAACGTTCAACTGGTAGGTTTGATAATTGTTGGTAATAGGTTTCAACCTTAATTCTACTGGCTTTGCCCATTTGGTGATCCCAACCCAATACCGCGTGATTGCTGCGTGAAAGTCCCATGCCCAAGTTGTGGGGGGTGCTATTTCCGGGTTTTTGGTAGTAATAAACATAGGCACTTTGGTTTTGGGAGTGCATACCCAATCCCAAGTTGATGGCATCGCGTTTAGAAAGTTGGTAGCGCGCACCAAAGCGGAACAAGGGACCGCTGTTGCTGGTGTTACTGTATTTTTCACCGGTTCCGTTGTTCCCCAAAGGGGTATTGGAGGGGTCGTAGTGCACTGTGTAACTCTGCATCTGAACACCGGTGCTGAAGGTCAAAGCGGGAGAGAATTTATATTTCCATTGCACGTAAGGAATCGCCATGAAGGCCGTTCCGTTCGAGTTCCATCGCACAGAAAATTTCCAATACAACATCGATAAAAACAGTTACTTCAAAGCCACGATCGCCGCGAGTACTCAAAATGTGACCGCCGAACACCAATTGGTCTTCCGACACGTAATTGGCAAGGAAATCATTGACGGTGTAGAATATCAAAAATATCAGAACGACTCGTTCAAACGCAATTTGAGCTACGAATTCGACACCAAAACCATCGCAACACACGCTTTTTACAACAAAAAGTTCTCAGCAAAAAGTTCGATGCGTGCCGGTTTGCAGCTCACCCAGTACTACTACATGTTTG
>JBJTNN010000157.1:0-4106 GCA_046074125.1 Bacteroidota bacterium | reverse complement strand
AATGCTTTGGCTCTCTTTACTTTTCCAGAACCGGTTACTGTGAACCTTTTCTTGGCGCTGGAATTGGTTTTCATTTTAGGCATATCCTGAATTCTTAATTTTTCTTTGTTATTTTTTCACTTTTGGTGCCAACATGATGGCAACCTTTTTTCCTTCTTCTTTGGGCTCTGATTCCAATTTGGCATATCCTTCGTCGATTAGAACGTTGGCATACCCCATCAACAAATCAATACCCCGTTGTTTGTAGATGATACTTCTACCGCGGAAGAACACATAAGCCCGCACTTTGTGGCCTTGCTCCAAGAAATGTTTGGAATGCTTGATCTTGAAATCAACATCATGTTCGTCGGTGTTTGGTCCGAAACGAATTTCCTTGATCTCTTGCTTAACAGCATTCGCCTTGATTTCCTTTTGCTTCTTCTTTTGCTCGTACAAGAATTTCTTGTAATCTACAATCTTACAAACTGGAGGATCGGCGTTGGGAGAAATCTCTACCAGGTCGAAACCCAATTCATACGCAACCTCCAAAGCCTTGGCAGTTGGGTACACATCCACAGGCATGTACTCTCCTACCACCCGCACCATGGGGGCAGTAATGAGCTCATTGATCTTGTGAAGAGCTTCCTTTTTGACGAACGGTTTTCTACTATATCCTGGTTTCATCTATCAATATATCAGCCAATTGCTGAATTCCCATTGCACCCAAATCGAGACCGCCGTGCTTCCGAACTGATACTTGCTGTTCGTTGGCTTCCTTCTCTCCTACAATTAACATGTAAGGGATTTTGGCGATTTCGGCGTCACGGATTTTCTTACCCGCTTTCTCGGCCCGAGTGTCCAAGGAGGCGCGAATATCGTGCTTTTTTAAGAAATTAACAACACCTTCGGCGTATTCTATGTATTTATCGCTAATTGGCAACACCACCACTTGCTTTGGTGCCAACCACGTGGGGAAGTTCCCAGCATAGTGTTCCAGCAAGAACCCAATGAATCGCTCATGCGTACTCAAAGGCGCCCTGTGAATGATGATGGGTCTTTCCTTCTCGTTTTTCTCGTTGATATAGCTCAAATCGAACCGCTCCGCCTGCGCAAAATCCACTTGGTTTGTGGCCAACGTAAACTCTCTACCAATGGCGCTCCAAACTTGGATGTCGATCTTAGGACCGTAAAACGCGGCTTCGTCCTCCACTTCAACGTAACTCACGCCCATGCTTTGCAACACTTTGCGCACCATGTTCTCGGTCTTCTCCCACAGCTCTGGCATGTCGATGTATTTCTGTCCCAATTTCTCAGGATTATGCTTTGAGAAACGCATCACATATTTGTCGATACCAAACTTCTCAAAATACTTCAAATACAGCGCATTTACCCCTTTGAACTCTTCTTCGAATTGTTCTTCGGTGCAGTAAATGTGGGCATCGTTCATTTGCAAACTGCGCACACGCATCAACCCAAACAATTCCCCACTCTGCTCATAGCGATAGCACGTTCCATATTCCGCAAATCGCAAAGGCAATTCTTTGTAGGTATGAGGCAATGCCTTGAAGATTTTGTGGTGATGCGGGCAGTTCATTGCCTTCAAGTAATACTTCTCCCCGTCAATCTCCATGGGAGGAAACATACTGTCTGCATAGTAAGGCAAATGCCCACTCTTCAAGTACATGCTCTCTTTGGCGATGTGAGGTGATTTTACCCGCTGGTACCCTGCTTCACTTTCTGTTTTCTTGGCATAAGCCTCCAACGCTTCAATGATGATACCACCGTTGGGCAACCACAAGGGCAAACCTGGTCCTACATCGTCGTCGAACGTATATATCTCCAACTCCTTACCCAATTTGCGGTGGTCGCGCTTCTTCGCTTCTTCCATGCGCTCCAAATGCTCGTCCAACTCCGACTTCTTGGGAAAAGTAACCCCATAAATACGGGTCAACTGTTTGTTTTTCTCATTTCCGCGCCAATAAGCACCTGCGGTATTCAACAATTTCACCGCCTTGATGTGGCCCGTGTGAGGGATGTGTGGACCGCGACACAAATCGGTAAAGTTTCCCTGCTCATAGAAAGTGATGCTGCCATCCTGCAGATCCTGAATCAATTCCAACTTGTAGGGATCCCCTTTCTCGGTAAAATAGGCAATAGCATCGGCCTTAGACACTTCCTTTCTCACAAATGGACTGCTGTTCTTAGCCAATTCCAACATCTTCTTTTCCAGGGCTTCGAAGGCCTCCGAGGAAAAATGCATATCACCAAAATCCACGTCGTAGTAGAATCCATTGTCCACCGGCGGACCGATCGCCAATTTCACTCCGGGGAACATCGACTCCAGCGCTTCAGCCATCAAATGCGCACTGGAATGCCAGTACGTTTGCTGTCCTTCCTTGTCCTTCCACGTCAACAACTGCAAGGTAACATCTTGATGGATGGGGCGGTTGGCATCCCAAACCTCCTTATCTACTTTGGCGGCAAGCACGTTGCGGGCCAGTCCTTCAGAGATCGACAGCGCCACATCCATGGCGGTAGATCCTGCAGGATAGCTTCTTACGGCGCCATCGGGGAAAGTAATGTTTATTTGCATTGCAGTTACTGATAATAAAGAAGGCAAAAATACTGAAAGGTTTTGGGATTTGGAGGGTGAAAGATTTGCGTTTTTTACAAAATTCTTTTGGCGATGAACTTGTAAAGGAAAAAATCAAATCCTATATTTGCAGCCCCATTGGTGAGGTGGGTGAGTGGCTTAAACCACCAGTTTGCTAAACTGACGAACGGGAAACTGTTCCGGGGGTTCGAATCCCCCCCTCACCGCAAACAAAAGGCCTTGTCTAAGACGAGGCCTTTTTATTTTGCACAAACCAACCCTAAACGCCATCTTCGTAGCATGTCTCGTGCCCTGGTATTCTTGATTTTCTGTCTATCCGCGATCTCATCGCAAGCACAGATCACCGCCATCACCTACAACATTCGCTACAACACCCCGCGCGACAGTAACAATGCCTGGCCCAAGCGATTGCCGGCCATCAAACAGCAACTAAAAAATTCTAACTTCGATTTTTTGGGCGTTCAAGAAGGTTTGCATGGGCAACTGCTCGACCTACAACAAGCCCTGGGCGACACCTATCGTTGGGTGGGCATCGGCAGGGACTCGGGTGATCAGCGTGGCGAACACTGTGCAATTTTCTATAACCAACAGAAGTTCGTCCTGGTCAACGACATCAGTTACACCCAATGGCTATCGACCACACCCAGCAAACCCTCTAAAGACTGGGATGCCGCACTGCCGCGCATCGTAACGTTCGCAAAATTCCAAGAAAAATCATCGGGCAGGTACCTTTGGATTTTCAACACCCACTTCGACCACATGGGCCATACCGCCCGATATCAGAGTGCCCTACTACTCAAAGCTCTGGTAGAGAAACAAACAAAGGCAGATCCAGCCATCATCATGGGCGATTTCAACTGCCAAGACACTTCAAAACCCATAAAATTTCTGTTGGACCATTTCATGAACACGGCATACAGCGCAACAAATGTGCAGTTAGACACCAAACCCTCATCCCCCAACAAAGGCACTTTCAATGGGTTTGCCAAAAACGCAGAACAACCGGGACCCACCATCGACTACATTTTTGCGAAACATCTCAATGTTGATGCCTATTGGGTGGATCGCACCACCCGCGGACCGGGATTGTATCTCTCAGACCACTATCCGGTAATGACTTACCTTGTCTTTCAATAGTCGAGTCTCAACGCTTCTTCAAAGGCGCCAACAGCAAGTAAAATACGAAAGCAAATTCGCTTATTTCGCCGGATAAAGAATCGCGCGAAAAACGTTCTCACCAGAAAACAACACATTGGCCGCCGCTTTCAAATCCGCAGTTGTTACCGCATTGATTCTCGCTTCTACCTCCAAATACTGTTGGGCCTTTTCGGGATGCTTTGTTATTTCCGCCAACGCGCTTACCCAGTAGCCGTTGGTTTTTACACTTTCTCGGTACGATTCTATCTTGGCTTTTTTCACTTTTTCCAGGTCTTTTTCGGTTGGACCTTCACGCTTCAATTTCTCCAATTCGCTGTGAGCAGCCTTCAGCAGAGTGTCCACGCTTTCAGGTCCG
>JBJTNN010000156.1:0-10162 GCA_046074125.1 Bacteroidota bacterium | reverse complement strand
TTATCAATGAGCAACAACACATCCGGCTTTTCAGCCAAAATATCGGCCTTGGCCTGATCCAAAAATCTTGAAATCTTCCGCAAATTGCGAATCACCTCCCAAAGCCCCATGATCGCCCGCTCCCTGTAATGACTCAACAGTCTTGCCCCCGCCGCAGCCATCAAATCGCCGCCCCAACAAACCACCTCGCAGGGGGCAACATCCTCACTGCCCAAAACCAACTTGCGCACAACGTGACTCCCATGCAAATCACCACTGGCCTCGCCCGCCAACACAAATACTTTTCTGCCTGCCATGGTGTTCATCAAAATAATTCGCTTGTTAGAATCGAGCCAACTCTATCATCACCGCCCAAGTCGTCATCAAAATCGTACCCAACAGCCAACCGCGGTTGAAATAAATCAGTGAATCCTTCTTGATCAACAGAAAAAACACCCCAATATTCGCCGCCACACCCAGCTGAAAAATGCTGTTGTAATACCACTCAAAATGGGTGATGGCCCACAAAAAGGTTTCTGGCTGAACGCCCTGAGGCATCGCAATCAACATCCCCAAAATCAGAGGCAACGCCGATCCCGCTATAAGCCCCAAAACCATATGTATCCAATTGACTTTCATCGCAATAAATTATCCGTTAAAACCGTCCAAACCCCACTGATTCAGCGCACCAATCCGCTGATGATCCGTTAAATCAAACATGGTAGGCACCACCGAAATATACCCGTGTTTCAATGCCCACTCATCGGTATCCTGACCGTGGTCCATGTTGATGAAATTGCCCGTCATCCAATAGTAATCCCGTCCGAAAGGATCCTTCCGTTGATCAAACGACTCTTTCCACTTGGCTTGGGCCTGTCTGCAAATTTTGATGCCTTTGATCGCGCCATCCTCGGGCACCGGCATATTCACATTCAACAAAGTACCGTAAGGCAATTCGTTGGCCAAAACCGCACCCATAATCTGCTTGATATAAGGTTTTACCACCTCAAAATTGGCATTCCAACTGTAATCGCAAAGAGAAAATCCTATGGCCTTCATCCCATCGATCGATGCCTCCACCGCCGCACTCATGGTGCCAGAATAAATGACATTGATGCTAGAATTGCTGCCGTGATTCACCCCAGAAACCATCAAATCGGGCTTGCGAACCAACAATTTATCGATGGCAATTTTCACACAATCCACGGGTGTGCCCGTACACTGATAGGCTTTCACCCCGGCATGAATATCCACCTCGGTAATTCTAATGGGATGATTGATCGTGATCGCATGTCCCATCGCACTCTGCGGCTTGTCGGGCGCCACAACAATTACATCGCCCAATTGCTTGGCCACATCAATCAATGCCGCAATTCCAGGGGCTGTAATGCCGTCGTCGTTGCTGATCAAAATCAAAGGTCTGCTGTTTTCCATTTCTACTACAAACCTAGCACTTTTTTATCCCTGTTTTTTCGGTGTACCTTTGCATTATGGTTAACAAGTATGCCCAACGCGGGGTATCCTCACAAAAAGAAGACGTTCACAATGCCATCAGCCAAGTGAGCAAAGGATTGTTCCCCAAAGCGTTTTGCAAAGTGGTTCCCGATGTGTTGAGCAACAACCCCGACGATTGTTACATCATGCACGCCGATGGCGCAGGTACAAAAAGCAGCCTTGCCTACCTGTATTGGCGCGAAACCGGCGACCTCTCCGTGTGGGAAGGCATCGCCCAAGACGCCATCGTCATGAATACCGACGACCTACTTTGCGCCGGCGTAACAGGTCCGTTCATGCTCTCATCCACCATCGGAAGAAACAAAAATCTGGTCCCCGGAGAAGTCATCAAAGCCCTGATCGAAGGCACGGAAAAATTTTGTGCAACCATGCGCGAACATGGCATCGAAATTCATACCACCGGTGGCGAAACGGCCGATGTGGGTGATTTGGTGCGGACCGTCATCGTGGATTCTACCCTGATCGCCAAAGCCAAACGCAGTGAAATTATTGACAATGCGAACATTTCCGGCGGACAGGTGATCGTAGGTTTTGCGAGTTACGGGCAGGCCACATACGAGTCGCAATACAACGGCGGGATGGGTTCGAACGGACTTACCAGCGCCAGACACGATGTTTTCAGCAGTAAATACCGTGAGCAATACCCCGAGAGTTACGACCACAATTTACCCAGCGATGTGGTGTATTGCGGCAGCAAATCTCTGACCGATACCGTGGCTGATTCTCCCCTGGATGCGGGCAAATTGGTCCTATCGGCCACGCGCACCTATGCCCCGTTGGTGAAAGCCATTTTCGATGCTTGCAAGTCCGACATCAAAGGGATGGTTCACTGCAGTGGTGGCGGACAAACCAAAGTGCTGCATTTTACCCAGAACGTGCATGTAATCAAGGACAATTTATTGCCCATTCCTCCGCTCTTCCAATTGATCAAAGACGAAAGTGGCACCGACTGGAAAGAGATGTTCCAAGTATTCAACATGGGGCATCGCCTCGAGATTTATACCAACGCCAACGCCGCCGAACAGATGATTGAGATCGCAAAATCATTCAATATCGACGCCCAAATTGTGGGAAGGGTTGAAGAAAGTTCATCGAACAAATTGACCATTTCGGGGGATTTCGGCACGTTGCAATATCCTTAAGCGTTTACCTTCCGGGGCGATGTCGTATTAAGCGCCCAAAATTCTTATGAAAAACCACACCACTTCTTTCTTTTTCGGACTGATGGCGATGTCCATCGTTCCCTTTGCCAACGCACAAGCCACTGGCAACGACACTTACAACGAAAACAACCGCTTTAGAAATAACGGTTATTACAAAGCTGAAGACAAAGCCGCGCCATCGGCAGCCTATCGATCCGATGATTATGTAGATGCAGAATCTGTTGCGGCCATGAATGCATCGCGCAGCAAAAAGCGGATGGCCACCAATCAAGCGCAATGGAATTTTGGCGATGCGGCGGCGTCTCAAGGCAATTTGCTGATCAATCAAGTACAGAATAATTTGTCGAGCTACTACGATGGCAGCGATTTCTTGGTGAGGGTTCATGTGTTGTATAATGCGGCTCCCACCAGTTACATGGCCATTTTTCATTTGAATCAAGCAGGAAAAAAAGTGCAGGACATCGATAGCTTGATGAGCAAACGCGTTTCAAAATTGGTGAGTCAGTGTGCATCGATCGGACTGAAAAAAGAAGATTTCTATACCGACATGATTGCGTTGGTGCCCATTTTTGAGAAGGAGAAGAAGACGTTTGGCAAGAACTACACCCAAGTGCCCAAGGGGTTTGAAATGCAGAAGAATTTACACGTTCGATACAAGAGTGCGGCGCAGTTGGATGCGTTGTTTACTTTGGCGGCACAGTGCGAGATTTACGATTTGATCAAAGTGGAATATTTCTACGATTCTACCGAAGCGGCCAACCAAATTTTGAAAAACAAAGCGGTGCAGGTTTTGAACCAGAAGTTAAAGACTTACAAGCAGATGGGGATTGGTTTGGACACGAATTTCAGAATGGTACAGGAGCAGCGCCATCAATATTTCCCGATCGATGAATACCGCAGTTATTCGCCTTTGGCGGTTAGCACGTTGGAAGCCGATGAAGTAACGGATGCGGCAAAATCAGGCGTTACCCAGCAAACCAGTACTCAGCGCACCACGATGTTTTACAATCAGGTTTCATCGGACGGATTCGACGCGGTGATCAACCCCGCTCCGTTGGCCCCTACCATTCAGTTTGTTTACAATGTGGATGTGCGATACAAAATTCACGTGCCCGTTCAGACCAAAACTGAGACGATCAAACAAACCGATTTGTTGATCATCACCCCACAGGGAACGATTAAAGAAATTAGCAAATAATTAAACCGTAAACTCTGCCCAGGTAGGACAGTGATCGGAGTGCTTGGCAAAATCATCGATGCCCGCATTGGATAACTGTCCTGCCAACTTGGGTGTTGCGCTCACATAATCGATGCGCCAGCCCTTGTTATTGGCCCTGGCGTTGGCGCGAAAACTCCACCATGTATATTGGTGTGGCTCCGGTTTGATGGTTCGCAAAGTATCGGTGAATCCCGACTCAAACCATTGATCCATCCAAGCGCGCTCCTCCGGTAAAAACCCCGTGCTGTTCTTGTTTCCAACAGGATCGTGGATGTCGATGGCCCTGTGACAAATGTTGTAATCCCCACACACCAGCAGCTCTCCCACAGAAGCGCGAACCGTTTGTGCATATTCGTGGAAATACGACAGAAAATCCATCTTCACATCCTGTCGCGCATCGCCCGAAGTACCACTGGGAAAATAAGCACTGATCACAGATCCCCAAGTGAAATCGCAACGTATCACGCGACCTTCAAAGTCGTACATGGCATGACCACAACCGTATTCCACATGATTGGGCGTTTGCTTGGTCAATATCCCTACCCCGCTATACCCCTTCTTTTCCGCAGAAAACCAATAGCACTCATAGCCCAACGCCTTCAACGGCTCTTCATCAATCTGTTCTGGCAACGCCTTCAACTCCTGAAAACACACCACATCCGCATCTTGCTCGGCCAAATAATCCACCAAACCCTTGCTCATGGCACTGCGGATGCCGTTCACGTTGTAAGAAATCACTTTCATAGAAAACAAAGATACGGGTCAATCAAAACACTCCATCATCAGAAGATGTCCTTCCGAATACTGAATTTCCACAAACCCATCTTCCGCAACCACATTGGAACTCCCCGTGCTGAAAGGCAAAGCCAGATGGTGATTTACCAACGGATACGCCAAATTCTTGCTGTATATCCCACTCGCCGTTCCCACCGGGATCAAACTCAAGGATGTCCCCGCCGGATACCACTTCTTAAACTGCCTCGACAAAGGATACACACGAGAATGATCGTCGAGCAGACTCAAGGTAATCTGATCATGAAACCGCCACAGCGTTGCCATGTTGTTGAAGGTGTGATCGGCACGACGACCAGTCGCCCACAAAATATTGGCAGCAACGTGGCCTTTTGCAATCAAAAATGCAATGCCCTTTTGCAAATCTGTATCGTTCTGATCCTCGGCATGCACCCGCTCTACCGGACCCAATGCAGTCAACGCCTCCTCATCAATCCCAGCGCCAGAATCGAAATCGCCCAACCACGCATCAAACCGCACTTTTCGCTCCAACAAACGATGCACCGCACCATCCAAAGCCAACACATACGGCGACCATTCCATCAATTGCTGCAGCAACGCATCACTGCAATCGGCCCCATTGGCGATAATCAATGCCGGCTCTTGGTTGTCTCTGACGATGTGATGCGAACTCATCCGATGAAATCGAGTCAAAGTTCGTTCAAAAAAACCAGCGTTGTGGCACGAATTTTGGCAAGTAAGCGTTGTATTACCAAGATCATGAATAAACCAAAAATACTCTGGGCCGACGATGAAATTGACTTGCTCAAACCACACATCCTTTTTTTGGAAGGCAAGGGTTACGACATGCACACCGTGAGTAGCGGGAGAGACGCCGTAGACTCGGTAAAATCGCAGGATTTCGACCTCGTATTTTTGGATGAAAACATGCCCGGCATCAACGGATTGGAAGCGTTGGCACAAATCAAACAACTCAAGCCCAACCTCCCCGTTATCATGATCACCAAAAACGAGGAAGAACACATCATGGAAGAGGCCATCGGAGCGAAAATCGCCGATTATCTCATCAAACCCGTTCACCCCAACCAAATCCTCCTCGCCCTTAAAAAGAACCTCGACGAACGCCGATTGGTCAGCGAACAAACCTCCCTGGGCTACCGCAAAGAATTCATGCAAATTGGGATGACCGTGAGCGACAAACTCAATTTCAACGAATGGAAAGAGGTCTATAAAAAACTGGTCTACTGGGAAATTGAACTCGATAGCGCCGGAGAAGACAGCATGAAAGAGATTTTGGAAACCCAAAAGTCTGACGCCAACCGCAACTTCTCAAAGTTTGTCAAAGACAATTATGGCAACATGCTCAAACAAACCGGCGATGAAGGTCCAATCATGAGCCACAACCTCTTTCGCAGAGCCGTCAACCCCCACCTCGATGGTGATTTGCCGGTGTTTGTGGTGCTGATGGACAACCTTCGGTTCGACCAATGGCGTGCGATTTCAGAGGTCATGCAAGAGCGTTACCGCGTGGAAAACGATGATTTGTACTTGAGCATCCTCCCAACCACCACCCAATACTGCAGAAATAGCATTTTCAGCGGCCTTCTGCCGTTGGATATCGAAAAGCGATTCCCCAACAAATGGAGCAACGACGAAGATGAAGGGGGCAAAAACCTGTATGAGAAAGACTTTCTGGAAGACCTTCTCCACCGCCTGCGCAGAGACATCAAATTCAGCTATACAAAAATCACCAACCTCGAAGGAGGCAAAAACCTTGTAGACCAAGTGCCCAACATGATGAAAAACAAACTCAATGTGGTGGTTTACAACTTCGTAGATTCCTTTTCACACGCAAGAACAGACATCCACATCGTGAGAGAACTGGCCGAAGACGAAGCCGCCTATCGCAACGTGATGGCCACCTGGTTTAAACACTCACCGCTGTGGGAAGCATTGCAATGGCTGGCCGATAAACCCTGCAAAGTGATTGTAACCACAGACCACGGCAGTATTCGTGTAAAAGACCCCATCAAAATTGTGGGCGATAAAAATGTAAACACCAACTTGCGTTACAAACAAGGCAAAAACATCACCTACAATCCCAAAGAGGTCTTCGAAGTGAAAAAACCCCACGATGTGTTTTTGCCCCTGCAACACCTTACCTCTAGCTTTGTATTTGCGGCGGAAAACGATTTCTTTGCCTATCCCAACAATTACAATTACTACGTGAATTATTACAAAAACACGTTCCAACATGGGGGCATTAGCTTGGAGGAAATGTGCTGTCCTATTGCCGTACTATCCCCAAAAGTGTAATCCAAACGCAAACCAGCATCCTTAACTTTCCTACGCTTGGCCACTTTTAAAACCACCGCTTACCTCCAAACCTCGGAAGACCAACTCCAACGGGTTGTTGATACCATCTTGGGAAAAGACCTATCGGCCTGGGTTTGTGATTATCCCTTTGGTGCGGACGGACCTGAGATCATCGCCTTGGAGGGCAATTTGGGGGCGGGCAAAACCACCCTTAGCAAAGCATTATGCGCTGCTTGGGGCTGTGACCAAGACGTAAGTTCTCCCACCTTTGCGCTCGTCAACGAATACACATTGCCCCATTTCAGTGGGAAACTCTATCACCACGATTGGTATAGGGTAAAAGAAGCGGGTGAATTGTTCGATGCCGGTATCGAGGAAATTCTGCACGAATACCCCAGCAAACACTTGATAGAATGGCCAGAAATTGGTGAATTTTTCCTGCGCGATTTGGCCGAAAATTACAAAGCCAAAGTACTCTGGGTAAACATCGAACACTCGGAAACCACGCGAGAATACCGCTTGCGAATCCTTACTCCTGCCGATCCTAAAACTCCGGCGTAATCAAGGGTCTGAATTTTTTCATCGGCACCGCCACCATGCGGAACCCCACGTAGGATGTGGCAGGCTCTTCCCCGGCAACACCATAATAAACAATACCTCTACTGCCTATGGTACACGCCGCCGCAGGTAAATTCCATGCCCCGCCTTTGATGATATGTCCCTCTTCGGTATACTCGCCAACCCGATAATCAATCTCCGTAGACGTCCACTCCGCCACATTCCCTTGCATGTTATAGCAGCCCGCATCGTTGATAAAATAAGAGTGAACGGGGGTAGGATACAAGGCACCATCAGCGCCAAAATCGTTGAACTGTGGACGGAAATTGGCTATGTAAACCCCTTTGGCATTGCGCATAAAGTTGTTGTTTACGGGTGACCCTGATGACTTCTTAGAGCGTTTCTCAGCCACCACCGAAGCCGCACGCTCCCACTCAATCTCCGATGGCAAACGATATTGAATCAAATATTTCTCCTGCTTTCCAAATTGATCTGTATACCACAAACAATAGTGATTGGCTTGGTCCTTCGAAACCCCCACAACCGGATAATTATCGTAAGCTGGATGCACAAAATAGTAATCGCGCATCGGTTGATTGTAGCTCATTGGAAAATCTGTATTCCATACTTGGGTATTCGGAAATATGGACTTCCCTTTGTATTCAATTTTCTTCCAATCCAAGTTTCTCAAGTATAACTCTGCCCAGGTTTTGGCAGGGGATAACAAAGAACTTGATGATTGGTCTCCCGCTGCGGCAGAAGACACAGAACCCGATTCCAACCACGCTTGAACCGCTTGCACGTATTCTGCGGACGTCCATTTGTATTTCTGCACGATTTCGGGACGATTTTCTTTCATCCATTCATTGATACAGAACTCCACAAACTTGCGATATTCCGCATTCGTTACCTCGGTTTTTGAAATGAAAAAGGATGGCTCCCCTTCAACCATCTTCGAAGCTTCATAAACTTGCGAAGCCTTGATCTGGGCTTTCATGAATTCACTGTCGTGAGGATAGTAATCGTCCATCTCGTTGAAGTTATTTACCCGATGTCCCAAATGAGCTAGATTTATGGACCATTCCGGTGAAATTTTTTTCCATGCATTTGGATCTACACCCAGACCCAATAATTGACTCTCACCCCCAGCCGGATTTCCCATGATATAATTCACCCGGTTACTGTCGTTCACCGCGCGCTGTGCACCGGTGATATAAGACCACCCCTTGCCCATTTTCACATACACCGACTGAGCATTTACATGGCCAAAGCTGAACATTGACAACACCGCAGCCAACAACGGAGCAACGGGGAGACGAGAAAAATTACACAAACGCATTTCCCTACAAACGTCATCTTTTACAAAAAATTTCATTGCGCCGTTGAAAACGGCGTGATGCTTGCAGACATTTGCACCACACATCATGAATAAGTTCCTCCAATCCTTTGTTTCCCTCTCCATTTTGTTGGTTGGCCTGACAGTGAATGTACAAGCGCAGTACGACGACAACGACAATCCAACTGAAGCCAAAATCGACAAAGGAAAACCCAAAGGCGACGACGACCGCGACAATTCCAAAAGGAACGAAGTCATCCAAAAATCCCTCGAAAAGAAAAAAGGCATCCTGCTGGGCGACACCGTTTATTACCTCGGCAAACCCAATTGCCTATACATCGTTGAGAAAAAATTCTTGGGCAGCACCCTCCAAGCCACTTGTAAAGCCCTCAATGGCAAAGAAGCGTTCTGGCTAAACATGCAAACCAACGACTACTTGCCCAATAACGATCCCAATAAACGCTATTACGAAATTGTATTTGTTGCCAGCAATGCGAAAATCCACTACCAAGGCAGCGAAAATGCTCTGATTCGCGATGTAGCCAAATTCAACCTCTTTGTGGATGGCGTCTACAATCCTGAAGCCGAACGAAAATTTTGTACCATGACCAACAGCACCTCCATCAGTTCAGGCACCGTGGTCTATCAAAATACCGTGCCCAGTAACCCCAACAACCCCTACGGCAAAGTCGAAAGAAACCGCAGCGGCATGATCCAAGCCCAAGGCAATCAAATTATCCAAGATGGGATTGTCATCGGAACTTTTAGCCAATTCAAACAAGCCATCAACGGCACCATTCAAAACGAGATTACTTTCTATCTACCCAATGGATCCATGATTGCGCGCTGCACGGCTTATGGGGCCACCTCACACAACTTTACCGTGATCACCGTGGTAGACAACCGAAACGCCCAAATCAGTACCGGCATGATCACCGAAGCACAAGACCTGTCGCGCTACCTGGTGAACAATGGTTACATGTAACTATTTCTCCGGTTTAAACTCCGCTCGGTAAATTTGTAGCAAGGGCAACTTCTCGCGATAAAACGACTGAACCAATTCCCAGGAAACCACCCCATGCAGGGTGGGAAATTCCAATGGCTCTTTCAATTGCAGCTGATCACCAAAGGCTATCCAATAAACCCGCTTGATGGGCATCATGGGTGTTTGACCTACTTTCAATTTCGCATTCACTTCGGGCCAAAGGGCATTGATCGATGCCAGCGTAACCGTAGAATCCAAAAACTCCGGCGCAATGGTGTGTATCCTCCTCTGCAATGCACTTGGCAACAACATCGCATTCAACATCAGCGACTCTCCCT
>JBJTNN010000155.1:0-5136 GCA_046074125.1 Bacteroidota bacterium | reverse complement strand
AAATGGGCGTCCCCAACTGATGCGCCGTTTCCTTGGCCAAACCCACCCAAACCTTGTTCTGCTCGCTGCGGGTCGACGATGAAAATGCCGCATAACTCACAAACATGAACAACGCCACAATGCCCAAAACCACATAAGGGTAATACTGCAACTGGGTGAGCACCGTACTGCTTCCATAGTACACCTTGTAATCGGTTTTTTCATCCACCGGCACCACAATGGGCTCATTTTCCAATTTGAATTCCGACAACTTGTTTTGCAAAAACGCTTTGTCCTTTCCCACCGTATCCACATTCACCAACGTCACTATGTCCCCCAACTCGTCCACCAAAATCGCAGGAATGGTCGTATTCGACTGAACCACACGCAACTGGAATCCCAAATCACCTTCGCTGTAAGGGTCCGACAAAATACTCTCAGCCTCCGCCCACATCTCCATTTTCTTCTTTTCCTCACCCGCAATTTTCACCACCAACAACTGACTTAAATACAAAGTGGTGATACTGATTACCACCGCCAACAACATCAAAATGATGCGAATAAACCTCCGCGACTCATAAATGCCATTGACCGATTTTTTCATTTGAATATAAGCAATTTAGAGCGATTTTCCTAATAAATTACGCCAAAACACCCAAGCGTCTTTGCTAACCGCATAATCCCTGGCATAGGCCAATGCCGCATCATTCTCAAAGCCCGTGCCCGCATACGGTTGCGATACATCCAACACACATGGCTTGATTTTGGGCAATTTCAGCGATAGGTTTTCTGGGCGATACCCCACCCATGTTTCACGTCCTACCAACACCCTCAACCCGTGCTTCAGCAAAATCCTACCCCGCGATCCCCAAACCAAAATCCAACAGAACACCATCACCCACAAACACAAAATCAAATCCAACACCCGCTTATTTCTCAAATGATGCTGCTGTGCCAAGTGGTAATCGACCTCCAAAGTAAACAGCTCACCCGGTTGATTTTTGGAATCCGAGCCAATGATCGTCTCGCCGCGCTCGGGGGCAATCTTCACCTGTACGGGGAGCGACTGAAAATCAATCATGTGCGTCATAATATCTGTGGATGGAACATCCTTGCCACTGAAAATTACCAAATCTGGCTGATAAATGGCCAAAACCTCAGACAGCTGATCCAATCCACCCAAAAATTCATGGGAAGATTCGCCCCGCGCCGATACCCAGCCCAATATTTCATGATTCACACGACCCAATTTCAAGAGCCGCTCAATACGCTCACACTCTTGCGTGCCGCCAACAAGCACCACTTTCCGGCGACCACCATGATCAAATTGCACACCACCCAACTTCAGGGCCTGCGCCAAACCGCGGGTGATGAAAAATACCCCCAAAGCCCAAGCAGATCCCAGCGCCAAAATGGCCCGCGAAAAATGCCAATCCCGGGGGAAAAACGCATACATCGCAAACAATACAATCGCCCCAACAACACCCCCTCTAAACAACCTGCGCGCCACCGTCATCCTGTCGTAACCGCCCGAAATCCACACCATAAAAATCGCCACCAACGCATACAAAGGCACATGTACCCCATAAAATTCTGCCGGGTAATACCCCCGCACAAACTTGTGATACAGTTCCCAGTACTTGGCGATGCCCACATAACCGGCCACTATCAAACCAAAATCTAACAATGGCAACCAAATCTGCTCTGCCAACCGCGCAAAAAATGCCAGTCCCGCCCTCAAATAAATGGCCATCTGAATGAAAAAAGCAAACCATCCAGCCATCGAACTGCTGTAATGCTTCTTGGCAAACAAAACCATGGCGTTGTAAAATACCTTCACATAATTGGCACTCTTGCGCTTGGTACTCTCCCCCTTGTAATGAATAATTGTGGTATCGGCGAAGTACACGTTTTTGTATCCACCCAACATGATGCGATAACTCAAATCAATGTCTTCACCGTACATGAAATAATCTTCGTCTAACAACCCCACCTGATCCAACGCCGACGAACGCATCATCATGAAAGCCCCGCTCAACACATCCACCTCATGGGTTTCATGCTCGCTCAAATACTTCAAATGATATCGTCCAAACACCCGCGATTTTGGAAACAACCCGCTTAAGCCCGTCATTTTGTACAATGCCACCGCCGGCGAGGGCAATCCCCGCTTGCTTTCAGGTAAAAACTTCCCCTTCCCATCAATCATCCGAACCCCCAATGCCCCCACATCCGCGCGCATGTCCATGAAGGCCACGCACTTTTTCAAACTGTCTTCCTGAAGCACCGTATCCGGATTCAACAGCAACACGTAGTCGCTGTTGCTCTGGCGAATGGCCTGATTGTTCGCCCTAGAAAATCCCACATTGTCTTTGTTGGCCATCACCTTTACCCAGGCAAACTTTTCCTGAACCATGGCCACACTGCCATCCACACTGTTGTTATCAACCACCCAAACCACGGCATCCATCCCCTCAATGGCCTTTTCCACCGAACGCAACGCCTGTTCCAAGAAGTACTTGACGTTGTAGTTAACGATAACGACAGAAAGTTTGTGCGACATACAGCGAATTGAGCAAATTACAACAAATATTCGGTTCTCTGGGCGATAGACCTGCCCAACGTTACTTCGTCGGCATATTCAATCTCCCCGCCCACGGCGATACCCCTTGCGATACAGGTGATCGTGACCCCCATCGGCTTCAATTTTTTGGCCAAATAAAACATGGTCGTGTCTCCCTCCACAGTGGCACTCAGCGCCATCATCACCTCGCCCACCAAGCTATTTTCTACCCTGCCAAGCAACGATGCGATATTTAAATCGTCCGGACCCACCCCGTCCATCGGAGAAATCAGCCCGCCCAATACATGGTATTTTCCCTTGAACTGCGCCGTGGATTCAATCGCCATCAAATCACTGAAATCCTCCACCACGCAAATTACCTCCTCGCTGCGATTGGGATTCACGCAAACATGACATCGCTTGTGATCACTCACATTCCCACACACCTCACACAAATGCAATTCGGTTTTTAACTTCAACAATGCATCCGCCAAATGCGCCACTTCCATCTCCGGACGTTTCAGCAAATACATCACCAAACGCAAAGCCGTACGCTTCCCTATCCCCGGAAAGGAGGAAAGTGCCTCAACCGCTTGTTCAACAATGCCCGACGTAAATTGCATAAGTCGCGAAAATACATCAAAATCACCCTACCTTTGCATCGCATGTTTATCGAGGTATTACAAGCAAAAATTCACAATGTTCGTTTAACCCAAACGGAACTGAACTACACCGGCAGCATCACCATCGATGAAAATCTGATCGATGCCGCAGGCATGATCGCCAACCAAAAAGTGCTTATCGTCAACAACAACAATGGAGAGCGCTTCGAAACCTACATCATCAAAGGCGAAAGAGGTACCGGCATCATTGGCCTGAATGGCGCTGCGGCACGGAAAGGACAAGTGGGCGACGAACTCATCATCATGACCTTCGTGCAAATGACCCCCGAAGAGGCCAAAATCCATCAGCCCAAAAACTTGTTTCCCGACAGAAACAACCAAGTGATTTGAAGATCAACAAAAAAATAATCTCTCAAACCCTGCTCATTCTGCTCGCCGCAGGGGTTTTCATTGTTATCGGATTAAAGATTGATTGGCAACAAACCGCCAATGCGGTGAGAAATGCCAACCTCAACTGGCTCATCGCAGCCACGGTTACCATGTTGTATGCCCATTACCTGAGGGGATGGCGTTGGAATATGCTCACTGAACCCGCTGGCTATCCCCTGAATAAAATTCGCGCATTTTATGCCGTTATGATTGGCTATTTGGTCAATGTGGCCACTTCACGAGGCGGTGAATTTGTGCGATGTGCCATGGCCGCCAAAAGCGAAAAAGCCCCAGTCCCTACCCTGGTGGGCTCCGTGGTTACCGAACGCATCGTGGATTTACTCGTCTTGATGTCGCTCTGCCTCCTCTGCCTGGCCCTGCAATTCCAAGAATTTTTTGGATTTTTCAACCAATACATCATCCAACCCGCCGCCGATCATTACGTACCCCTGATGATGCTTTTGGTCTTGGGTACTTTGGGACTTCAATTCATAAAAAAACGACAAGCGCAAAAACCCAAAACAGAAGAATCTACCTCCCTGTTTTCGAAGTTTAGCGCGGGACTGCAGTCGGTCCTGCACTTGAAACAGCCCGCATTGTTTATCGCATCCTCCTATGGCATTTGGTTAGGATATTGGCTCAGCACCTATTGCACGCTTCAAAGTCTTGATATAACAGCACATCTCACCCTAGCCAACGCTTTGGGTGTGGTCATTTTCTCTTCCCTGGGTGTGATCATCCCCATTCCAGGCGGTGCGGGTGTTTGGGGTACCGTGTCGTACGGCTTGACATTAATCTACGGCTTGGCCGATTCTCAAGCCAACACCTACGGCATTTTTACCGTGGCTTTCAGCAATATCCTCATGATTGTTTTCGGCGCGATTGCCTACCTATTGTTCTATCTTGCAGTGAGAAAAATTGACCTCGCCAATGACAAAGCATAAAATTTGGACCTGGGACGAAGCCAAAAGTCGCATCGAGCAATTCCAACAAAAGGGCAAAAAAATGGTGTTTACCAATGGCTGTTTCGACATCCTACACGCCGGGCACGTTCACTACTTGGAAGCCGCGGCGGAATTGGGCGATGGTTTGCTTGTAGCCCTCAACACCGATGAAAGTGTTCAGCGCCTGGAGAAGTCACCCGCAAGGCCTTTACAATCTGAAACATCCCGTTCACATGTGATGGCCGCACTCGGATTTGTTACCGGCGTGGTCCTGTTCAATGAGGACACCCCCAAAGAAATCATCGAATACATTACCCCCCATATTTTGGTCAAAGGGGCCGATTACTCCATCGAAAACATCGTGGGGGCCGATTGGGTGATACAACATGGCGGAGAGGTGAAAACCTTGGAGTTTTTGCCCGGTTACTCCACCACCCAAATCGAGAAGAAAATTCTGGCCGCCCACAGCCGCTAATCGCCACAACTTTTTGTAATTATCGCAAAACGGGGCTCTTTTGGGCTCGCCGGAGAAAATTCCATTGGTGGTGATGGCCCATTTCGGTGTACCAAAACACCATGAAAAAAAATGTCAACCACC
>JBJTNN010000154.1:0-5788 GCA_046074125.1 Bacteroidota bacterium | reverse complement strand
ACAAGAAAATAGAATCACCAACAAAAGGGGATAAATGGCATAACCGAGTATGGAACGATTGTTGTTTTTTTGCATAAAACGTATGAAACTACAAAGAAACACTTCTTTTGGCATTGCTGCTATGTTGCTTTTCGCTGGGATGACCCAATTGCAAGCACAAGACGCCCCCTCTGTAAAAATGGGGGTACGTGTAAGTCCCAATTTCTCTTGGGTGAATATACAAGAAGGACCGATGTCGAACGATGGTTTGGGCCTCGGATTTTCTTACGGCATAACCGCTGATTTCTCGATGTTCAAAAGCACCAATTATTGGTTGGGCACCGAATTGTCAATTTCTACAATCCCTGTACAGTGCAAAAGCAACTCTGAATTGCGCAACGTCAAAGCCAAATCGGGCAGTATGGGAAGTTACGATACCATTACCTACAACCCGGGCAATGTGAATTTCCGTTACGCTACGCAGTATTTGCAGATTCCTTTGACCGTTAAAATGAAAACGGACGAAATCGGCAACATGAAATACTATTTCCAATTTGGTGTGGCGCCTTCTTTTGCGATGAAGAAAAAGTTGACAACCACCACGTTGAATGCCGATCCGATCTACCCCAGCAACAAAGGAATTTCATTCCATGATCCGAACAACACCGATGACGACGTGTATCAGTTCTCTGGAACACGCATTCCAAATAGCCCATCCGGTGAAACAGAATACGACTTCATCGACAACATCAATACCGTTCGTTTCCCGTTGATCATCGGCGCTGGCATCGAGTACAAACTTACCGGCAACACCATGTTTACTGCTGGATTGCGTTTCGACAACAGCATCACCGACTTCTTCAAGGATACCCGCGTATCAGGTCGTTCCAACATGATTGGACTTTCTGCTGGTATACTCTTTTAATTGGGTATGTCGGGATTAAAAATCGCACTGGCCCAACTCAATTTTACCGTCGGCGATTTCGAGTCGAACACCACCAAAATGGCCGATGTCTTGTTTCAAGCCAAGCAAGACAATGTTGATTTGGTCGTTTTTTCTGAACTTTCGGTCTGCGGATATATGCCCGATGATCTGCTCGACTATCCCTCATTTGTAGAAAAGTGCGAACATGCCCTAGAGGCCATCGCCCGCGCTTGCGAGGGAATTGCGGCCATCGTTGGAGGCGTAGTAAGGAACCCCGGCAAAGGTCGCTTGCTGCAAAATGTGGCTTGTTTCATTTACGACGGACGTGTACAGCATACCATCGCCAAAACCCTATTGCCCACCTACGATGTTTTTAACGAGCATCGCTATTTTCAGCCCGAAACCACACCCCAAATCATTGAATACAAAGGCGTGAACATTGGCATTGCCATCTGCGAGGATTTGTGGGATGTTTACAACGATTTTGAATATTTGGTAAGTCCCGGCCAGGCCCTGAAAGACCTCGGAGCAGACCTTATCATCAACCCTTCGGCGTCACCGTTTCACATTGGGAAGCAATCGCTGAGAAATCGCGTGTTTGGCGGACAAGCCGCGCGTTTTGACCTGCCCGTTCTGTATGTCAATCAAGTGGGTGTGCACACAGAATTGCTGTTCGATGGCTCAAGCAGAGCGGTGAATGGCAACGGAGAAGTGGTCATCCAAGCCCCGAGCTTTGAAGAAACTGTGGTTTATGCGGATTTCGCCAAAGGAAAATTTTCTGTTGGAAATTCCGTACCCCTCGATACCGATGATACCGCCCAATTGTATAAGGCGTTGGTTTTTGGTATCCGCGATTATTTTCAAAAGATGGGCTTTACCCAAGCGCTGTTGGGTTCCTCCGGTGGAATCGACAGTGCCGTGGTTCAAGCCTTGGCATCCGCCGCATTGGGTGGAGAAAATGTACATCCGGTGCTGATGCCATCGATGTTTAGCTCAGACCACAGCGTCACCGATGCCCAAGTGTTAAGCCGCAATTTGGGCAACACCCCAATCACCCTGCCCATCAAACCCATTTACGACCAATATTTGGAAACCCTTCAGCCGGTGTTTGAAGGCAAAGCATTTAACCTCGCAGAAGAAAACTTACAAGCCCGATCGCGCGCCGTGTTGTTGATGGCTATCAGCAATAAGATGGGGTATATCCTATTGAATACCAGCAACAAAAGTGAACTGAGCGTAGGCTACAGCACCCTGTATGGCGATTTGTGCGGTGCCCTATCGGTCATTGGGGATGTATACAAAAACCAAGTCTATGCGCTGTCGCGATACATCAACCGCAACGGCGAAATTATACCCAACAACATCATCACCAAAGCCCCGTCGGCCGAATTGCGTCCGGGACAAAAAGACTCAGATTCTCTGCCCGATTACGACGTGTTGGATGAGTTGCTCAAGCATTACATCGAAGAGCGCAAGGGTGTGGAAGAACTGATCACCATGGGCTATGAAACCGCCGTGGTTAACAAAGTCGTTTCTTTGGTCAATGGCAGCGAATACAAGCGCTATCAGGCACCGCCCATTCTGCGGGTGAGCGCCAAAGCGTTTGGCAAAGGCCGAATCATGCCCTTGGTAGCCAAATACAACCATTAATTAGCGATTGTCAGCAATAAACGTCCGTTTTGAGCGCCATCGCCTACAAATATCCCAAGTCGTTCTGGATCATGTGCCTTGGCGCGATGAGTTTTTTCTTGTCGTTCAACCTCATTTTACCAGAACTCAATGCCGAATTGCGGTCACGCGGCGGTGCCGATTATGTAGGATGGATCATTCCTGCCTTTTCTTTTAGTGCATTGATCGCACGTCCTTTCAGCGGTTGGATCACCGACAATTTGGGTCGGAAGGTGGCCATGATTGGCGGCTGTCTGTTTTGCATTGTAGCGGGTTGTTTTTACCCATGGGTAGGCACCGTTACGGGATTTTTGGTGGTTCGGGCGATCCATGGATTTTCAACCGGATTCACGCCCACTGGTTTTACGGCTTTCACGGCCGACGTGGTGGAAGAATCGCATCGGGGCAGGGCCATGGGATGGCAGGGGATGTTCAACAACTTGGGGACCACCATGGGCTATGCACTTGGGGCCTTGATTGCGCAATATTGCGGGATTGATTGGATGTACTACGTGAGTGCAGCCTTGGCCGCCACGGCTTGGATGATGTTTATGCAGTTGCCGGAGACGCGCATGGAGAGTCACCGACGAAAGTTCAAATTTTCATTGTCGCAATTGTTTTATTGGCCGGCTTGGAAACCCAGTGTGATCATGTTTTTGGTTTGCATTTCGCTGGGATCGATCTTGACGGTGATGGCCGATTTTACGCTGGCCTTGGGATACGCCAACAAGGGGTTATTTCTCAGTATTTACATAGGGGTATCACTGCTGTTTCGACTGGTGAGTGGACGGGTGAGCGATGTGTTGGGCAGGGCTTGGAGCACGGCGATTGGCACATTTTCACAGGTACTATCCATGGCCATTTTGGGATATATGGCCATGGAATTGAACCATCAAACCATGACGGGATGCACAGATTGCGCAACCCTGGGTTTTGGTTGGTTTGGGCTGGCAGCCGTTTTTTATGGTATTGGACAGGGTTTCAATGCACCCAGTTTGTTTGCATGGGCCAGCGACACCGCGGATGCGCAGCACCGCGGGCGGGCGCTGGCCATGTTGTTCATGTTTTTGGAACTGGGCATCATTGTGGGCGGACTCACCGCGAATTATTTCATCCAGGGTAGTTCGTGGAACTACCTGGGCATTTTTGGGGTGAGCGGCGCGGGTTTTGCAGCGGGATTGGTCCTGAGTTTGGCATGGTTAAAAAAATGAGGGGCCCGGCGTAGCCGGGCCCCTCATCCTATAACTAACCTATGAACAATTAAACTACTTCAAATCAAACTTTTTTAATACAGCCAACGTTCGATCTCTCCAAACAGGATGACTGTTATATTTACCATACATGTACATCACCATGTCTTTGCTGGTAGGACTTTTGTGAAATTTCTTTTTGAATCCCTTTTCCATACCATTCAAATACATACCAAAATCTACCATGCAATCATACCAACTTGCAAATGTGGCATAATTAGATCTTGTTGCTCCCAAAGACAGCGTCTTACGTGCCTTCGGCTGACGCATACCGGTGAGGTTAAAATCACGACGTGCGTAAATGCTATTGTCGCCATCATTTCCACTTTCCACAATCTTTACCGCAATGAATAACTTTGCCCACTTTCCAATGGACTTTTTACCCACCGTATACATGTTTTGAACCGTTGGAATTTTCTTGAGCGACAATGACAATGAATCGAAATACAATGAATCCTTTTCAACAACCACTGAGGTATCCGATGCTTGCACTTCGGATACTGGAACCACAACCTCAGTGCCAAATGTTGACCTACCAATGGCTGCTGCGGTCAAAAATAGTAGCACCATGGTTGGAATCGCTATTTTGTTTTTGAACATACTCCCCAGTATGCAAACGGCGTGCCAAAAACGCAAGTCATTAACAGTCAATCTTTTAAATTCAAATCCGACTCACCGAATTGCCCAATTTCTCCGCAATTTGTCGTTTCAGATCGTTCAATTCCAACAAATACTCCATCATTAAATCCAAGGATTCTGGCTCCGTGCCCCCTTCTTTGAGCATTTCTAGCAAGTTTTCAATCATTGCATCTACCTTCTTTCGCCTCAAATGTAAAAACATATTAATCACTTGCTCCTTGTACGCCACCGCTTCATCCAGCACATCGATAAAATTCTCAGCGTACGCCGGACTCAATGGATGCCCATCGGCCAGCACACCGGCAGCCCATGACGCGATATCGCTGTCTAAATGATGAATAAAATGTTGTGACCCGGGCCAATTCCCTGCCGTTTCAATTTCTGCCTGCAACTTTTTGGCCAGCACATCTTCCATCGCCAAGTTGGGATCACCCTGCAATTCACTCCACACAAAATCAAAGACCGTATTTCCTTCCTCAGAAAACGGCTGTTCCCCGTACAACAACAGCAAACGGAACAATGCCAGCTCTTGGTCTTTGTGTTCCAACAGATTGACGCGAATTCGGTCTTGCACCTCGCCCTCTGGCGAAAAGACAACCCCCGAAGCATCAATGGCAGCCGAAACTTCCTTGACAAAATCTTGACGCTCTTTCACCTGCTGCTGCTTCAACAGCACAGAAAGTTCCTGCAGCAACGTGGCCTGGTCGATATCACAAATCGAGGCCAACTGCTGAGATAAGGCAGATCGTTTCAACGGATCATTGATCAACGCCACGCTTTTGAGAATCTCGCGCACGGCATCCGATTTCCGCAGAGGATCATTTTTGGTATCGTCGATCAGCAACTTCGCCTTGAAAAAAATGAACGTTTCTTCATTGGCGTTGATATAATCTAAAAATCCCTCACCCCCGAGTGCCTGACAGTAAGAATCCGGATCTTGTCCTTCCGGCAACGGCACCACCCTCACATTCAATCCCTCTTGCAACAACAAATCAATCCCTCGAATGGAGGCTTTGATCCCCGCCATATCGCCATCGTAGACCACCGTAACGTTGTTGGTGAATCGCTTGAGCAACTTGATTTGTCCAGGCGTTAAGGCCGTACCCGAACTGGCAACCACATTCTCTATCCCCGATTGATGCAAGGTAATCACATCGGTATACCCCTCGGTCATGAAGACTTTGTCGAACTTCTTCATGGCACTCTTCGCCTGATAAAGCCCAAACAACACCTCGCTCTTTTTGTACAGTTCGGTTTCTGGGGAGTTCACGTATTTGGGCGATGGGTCGGTAGAACTCATCTTACGTCCGGCAAACCCTATCACCTT
>JBJTNN010000153.1:0-5169 GCA_046074125.1 Bacteroidota bacterium | reverse complement strand
CTCCCATACATCCAACCCCAAAATGGGTGTGCCCTTTACTTCGGCGATATCCATCAAAGGATTGTCTTGATTGGGTGTAGAGGTAATCACCAATTTGTGGTCGTGAACTATCAGCCAAGCCCAACCGCTACCAAAACGGGTCGTAGCTGCGCTGTTGAATTGTTCTTTCATGGCATCAAATGAACCAAAAGAAGCCACGATGGCATCCATCAAAGCCCCAGTAGGCTGTCCACCTGCGTTTGGACCTAAAATACCCCAAAAGAAGGTGTGATTCCAATGTCCGCCTCCATTGTTGCGGATGGCTGTGCTGTAGCCAGAGATGTTGTGTATTAAATCCATCAACGTGTGACCTTCGGCGGCATTGCCTTTCACGGCGTTGTTTAGATTGTTTACATAAGCCTGATGATGTTTTCCATGATGAATTTCCATGGTCTTGGCATCGATGTGTGGCTCCAGTGCATTGTATGCATAGGGTAATGCGGGTAATTCGTGCATAGCTCGTTAAATTTAATAGTTAAAACAAAGTTACGTGAAAGGGGTTTGCTTTTCAAATCGGAAAAATCCATATCCTTCGTCCTATTTTTGCAAGGAGACAAGTATAGGCAAATGCAATTTTTACTTTGGCAGTGGCCTACGTGGCTAGAACACATTTCTTTGAATAAGGTTGAGTTGCTGGCAGCGATGTTGTCGTTCTGGTGCGTGTGGTTGGCTGCCAAAAACAGTGTGTTGAATTGGCCAGTAGCCATGTTGGGGTCGGCGATTTATTGTGTGGTTTTTTTTCAGGGTGCGCTGTATTCCGATGCTTTTTTGAATGTCGTTTTTCTGTTTTTTCAAGGCTTTGGCTGGTACAGTTGGAATAAAAACGGTCAGTATCAAGCAGTCGAAGGCGAAGTGCGCAATAACAACATGCAGCCTACTTCGCTGTTGCCATCCGATGGATTGAAAATCTTGTTGGTGGGTGTGTTGTGTTATTACCCATGGACCTTGTTTGTGAAAAGTGGCACGGTGCAACAATGGATTGCGCCAGGTTCTTTTCAGCCACCGAGATTTTTATACTTAGACGCGGGGTTGTTTATCTTGAGTATCATGGCTTTGTACATGCAGGCAAAGCGATGGATAGAACATTGGTTTCTTTGGATTTTGATTGATGTGATTTATGTGCCTGTTTATTGGCTCAACGATAATCAAATCACGGCCTTACTCTATACCGCTTACATTCCATTGGCGATAAAAGGGTATCAATTGTGGAAGGTTAATCTTCGGGAACGTAAAGCAGTTGGCTGAATTGATCTTCTTGGAGGATTTGGTTTGCTACCTCCAGAATATCGCTTGCCGAAACAGTTTGAATTTGTTTAATGGCCTCCTCAATGCGGGTGGCGGTTCCTTTGCGTAAAATACTTTGGCCCAGATGCATCATCAGACCGCTGCGATTTTCATTGGACAATATCAGTTGTCCTGCGTATTGATTTTTCGCCCGAGAAAGTTGTAAACTTCCCAGAGATTGGGTGCGCAGTTTTTTCAATTCTTTGAAGATAAGCGACACTGATTTTTCAATGTATTTGGGCTCGCTACCCACAAAGCAATGAAACAAGCCAGTATCGGCGAAGGCGCTATACCCGCTTTCAACATTGTAGGTGTAACCGTATTTTTCTCGAATGGCGAGGTTTAAACGACTGTTTAAAACTGGGCCACCGAAGAAATTATTCAACAGCAGCAAAGTCCATCGCTTTGGATGGTCCAATTCATAAGCCAAGCTACCCAAAATGGCATATGCTTGTTGAAAATCGGTTTTTTTACGTTCTATAAAGTTGGGTTTGGAATGAAAGGGCGGGATCAGGGCTGCCTGATAATTGGTGTTGGCTTGTTTGGCAGAGAGCCAACTTTCATCCGGTAAAAAACGTTGTAAAGCCGCCAATACGCGTTCCAAGGAAACATTGCCAACCACGGAAAATACCATGTTGTTGAAACGGTAATGGGTATGAACAAAATCGAAAAGGTTAGATGGTTGAATGTCATGTACCGACGATTCTGTACCCAAAATATTGTGTGCTAGTGGGTGTCCTTCGAAAATTCGTTCTTGAAACTCATCGAAAATATTCTCCTCGGGCGTATCCAAGTACATGTTGATTTCATCCACGATTACTTTTTTCTCTTTTTCTAATTCCTGGGCAGGGAATGTAGATCGAAAGACGACATCGCACAAAATATCGGTAAGTCGCGATAGGTGTTTGCCTTGGGTTGTTCCGTAAATGGTGGTGATTTCTTTGGTTGTGTAAGCATTGAGTTCACCGCCTACCACCTCCAAATGATTGAGCACGTGGATGGTTTTTCGGTGCTCCGTGCCTTTGAACAACATATGTTCTAAGCAATGCGCCAATCCTGGGTTTGCGTCATCGTTTTTGCTCCCCGCGTTGATTGAAAAACCAGCATGCACCAATTGGGTTCCGCGAACCCGCTGATGCACTACCCTCAGGCCATTCGGTAAGGTGATTATTTGGTGGTTTTCGGTACCCATTAGCATGCAAAAATACCTTCTGTTTGGCGTATTTTTGTTGAAACTCATGTTAATCAACAATACAGCCCCTCTGGTTCAACTTTTGAACGAAAGAAAAATCAATTCTGTGGTGATAACCACCCACCACAAACCCGATGGAGATGCCATGGGTTCAACCCTCGGACTGTGGGGTTTTTTGCGTGAATTTGTTGCAGATGTGGTGGTTTGTACACCCACAGATTATGCAGAGAACCTGTTTTGGTTGCCAGGAAACGAATACGTGCTGGACTTTGAAAAATCGGCCGATGAAGTTGCCCAAAAAGTAGCCCATGCCGACGTCATTTTTTGTTTGGATTTTAACCGCTTGTCGAGAATCAATCAACTGGGCGATTTGGTGCGCGATTCAAAAGCAACCAAAGTGATGATGGATCATCATCTCGATCCAGAATCGTTTTCACACTATACCTATTGGGATCACGAAGCTTCAAGTACCTGCGAATTGGTCTATCAGTGGATTGCCAATGAATTTGGTGCGGACCATGTAACCCCGAGTATCGCCACATGCTTGTACACCGGCCTGATGACCGATACCGGTAATTTCCAGCACAACAACACCAAACCAGCTACATTGAGATTGGCCGCAGATCTGATGGAACACGGTGCCGACCACTTAACGATTCACGCCAATATTTATGATGTGTTTTCCTTGGATAGGAGCCGATTGTTCGGGTACAGCCTATACAAAAAATTGGAAATCATTCCAGAATGCAAAACGGCTTTGATTTACCTAGACAGGGATGAATTGAAAGCGTTCCATGTTCAAACCGGCGATACAGAAGGATTGGTGAATTTTGGCTTGGGCTTAAAGAACATCGTATTGAGCGTGTTGATCATTGACAGAACAGAGCGCGTTAAAATGAGCTTTAGGAGCAAAGGCGATTTTCCTGCCAATGAACTTGCAGGAAAGTATTTTGAGGGGGGTGGACATCGGAATGCGGCTGGCGGACAAAGTACAGATACCCTTGAAGCCACAGTAGAAAAGTTCAAACGGGTGGTTTGGGAATACCAAGAGCAATTGTTGGCCGTATGAAGTTGGAAAGAAAATTACCCGAAAATCGTTATTTGATGAAAACAGAAGATAAATATTGGATGAAAACATTCAAACTGATTACCTGGATGGCGTTGCCCATGTTGCTGCTGTTGTCCTGCAATGGGGGGTTCAAAACCACCGATAAAGGATTGGTATACAAATTTACCCAAGGCGATGCTTTGAAAAAACCATATGGACCTCACCATTTTATGTTGTTGAATCACATGCTGATAGGTCCCAACGGCGACACCCTTGAAAATAGTTTCAAATCGGACACACTGGAAGAACTGCCCTACCCTTTGCAGGCAACAAATGAATTGTTGGAGGCTTTGATGATGATGGGAACCGGCACGGAGATGGAAGTGAAGATCAGCACAGACAGTTTGAAGCAAAAAATTGGGGGTTCTCCTTTGATTGGTTTATTGGAGTCCGGCAAAGAAGCGCGGTTTATCATTCGTGTGGATCGTGTTTTAACGGCTGAAGATTACGACGCCTATCGCAATCAGAAGTTTTTAAATCGGATCATGGCTGAAAACAAGTTGATTGATGAGTATGCCGCGAAACATGTGGTTGCCAACCTGCCTGAGGGCGGATGGTTGCTAGACTCATCCAAAATGATCAAATATCGCATTAAACAAAAAGATGGGAATTATGATTTTTCACAACGTAGATTGGAAAATGCCCCTATCCTCAAAGGCAACAAAGCAGCCTCTTTTCATTGCGAAGTATACAATATCGACGGCACTTTGCTTGTGAATTCATCGATGGAAGGTCGTTTATACCGCGCAGAAAAAGTGGGTACAGACCCTTTTGAATCGGCCTTGGCCATATACGATGTCAAGTGCCTAAACATTTTGCCTTTCTATTTAACGGTTGGTGAAGAAGGCGAGTTTTTGGTGACTTCTGCGAATGGATACGGCAATAAAGGCAGGATTGGAGTGCCTCCCTACGCTCCGCTGCGGGTGGTAATTAAATCAGTTACGCCTGAGTAACACAAAGTTTTCGGTATAAAGCCATTAGAAGGTAGTAATTTTGAAATTTCATGGGTAAAAAGAACATCATCATCACCGGCGGAGCGGGTTTTATTGGCAGTCATGTCGTGAGAAGGTTTGTGAAAAACCACCCCGATTTGCACATCATCAATGTGGATGCCTTGACCTATGCGGGCAATTTGGAAAATTTGAAAGATGTTGAGCAAGCGAATAACTATGAGTTTTTGCGTGTCGATATCACCGACAAAGCGGCGATCGAATCTTTGTTTTCGTCAAGAACCATTCACGGTGTTATTCATTTGGCTGCGGAAAGTCACGTGGATCGTAGCATCACCAACCCCATTGATTTTGTCATGACCAATGTAGTGGGAACGGTGGTATTGTTGAATGCTTACAAGGCCTACGGCGACACTGAAAATGGTCGATTTTACCATGTGAGTACCGACGAAGTATACGGTACTTTGGGTGAAGATGGCAAATTCACGGAGGAAACCCCTTACGACCCCAATTCACCTTACAGTGCATCAAAAGCAAGTTCGGATCATTTCGTTCGTGCCTATCACGAAACGTATAAATTGCCCGTTGTCATCAGC
>JBJTNN010000152.1:0-5611 GCA_046074125.1 Bacteroidota bacterium | reverse complement strand
GAGTAACTTCAGCAAGATTCGTATCTCGCTTGCTTCTCCTGAAAACATATTACGTCGCAGTTTCGGTGAGGTAACAAAACCTGAAACCATCAACTACCGCAGTTACAAGCCTGAAATGGGTGGATTGTTCTGCGAACGCATCTTCGGTCCTATCAAGGATTACGAATGTCATTGCGGTAAATACAAGCGTATCCGTTACAAGGGTATCGTTTGTGACCGTTGTGGTGTTGAGGTAACTGAGAAGAAAGTACGTCGTGAGCGTATGGGCCACATCAACTTGGTGGTGCCTGTTGCGCACATTTGGTACTTCCGTTCATTGCCAAACAAAATCGGTTATTTGTTGGGTATTCCTACCAAGAAATTGGACATGGTTATCTACTATGAGCGCTATGTAGTGGTTCAAACGGGTGCTGCGAGCAACGTAAACTATTTGGATTTGTTGACCGAAGAGGAATACCTCGACATTTTGGATTCTTTGCCAAAAGAGAACCAGATGTTGGAGAATTCTGATCCTAACAAATTCGTGGCGATGATGGGTGCTGAGGCCCTTGAGGAATTGTTGAAGCGTGTTAATTTGGACACCTTGAGCTATGACTTGAGAAACCAAGCAGCCACTGAAACTTCACAACAGCGTAAGCAAGAGGCGTTGAAGCGTTTGAAAGTTATCGAAAGCTTCCGCGGTGCTCAGTTGACTGGTGAGAACCGTCCTGAGTGGATGATCATGAAGATGTTGCCTGTAATCCCACCCGAATTGCGCCCATTGGTGCCATTGGAAGGCGGTCGATTTGCAACTTCTGATTTGAACGATTTATACCGTCGTGTAATCATCCGTAACAACCGTTTGAAGCGTTTGGTTGAGATCAAAGCCCCTGAGGTGATCTTGCGTAACGAAAAGCGTATGTTGCAGGAAGCGGTGGATTCATTGTTGGATAACACCCGTCGTGCAAGTGCGGTGAAGAGTGAGGGTAACCGTCCTTTGAAATCTTTGAGCGATATGTTGAAAGGTAAGCAAGGTCGTTTCCGTCAGAACTTGTTGGGTAAACGTGTTGACTATTCAGGTCGTTCAGTAATCGTGGTTGGACCTACACTCAAATTGAACGAGTGTGGTTTGCCTAAGAACATGGCTGCGGAATTGTTCAAGCCGTTTATCATTCGCAAATTGATTGAAAGGGGTATCGTAAAGACCGTAAAAACTGCGAAGAAAATCGTAGAAAAGAAAGATCCGGTTATTTGGGATATCTTGGAAAATATTTTGAAAGGTCACCCAGTATTGTTGAACCGTGCTCCTACGCTTCACCGATTGGGTATTCAAGCTTTCCAGCCTAAGTTGGTGGAAGGTAAGGCCATTCAATTGCACCCATTGGTATGTTCTGGATTTAACGCGGATTTCGATGGTGACCAGATGGCGGTTCACGTGCCTTTGGGCAACGCAGCTGTGGCGGAAGCCCAGTTGTTGATGTTGGCATCGCACAACATTTTGAACCCAGCGAACGGTGCACCAATTACCGTACCTTCTCAGGATATGATCTTGGGTCTTTACTACATCACCAAGGAGCGTAAATCAACGCCTGAGCATCCAGTGAAAGGTGAGGGTTTGACGTTCTACGGAGCAGAAGAGGCCATCATCGCGTACAACGAAGGTCGCGCAGAATTGCACACCAAAGTAAAAACCAAAGCGGTAGTTCGTGAGAACGATGAGTTGGTAGAAAAAATCATTGATACCACCATTGGTAGAATTATCTTCAACCAGGTAGTTCCCCGCGAGGTTGGATACATCAATGAGTTGTTGAAGAAGAAAAACTTGCGCGATATCATCACAAACATCATTCGTTTGAGCGGTGTTGCGAAAGCGGCTGATTTCTTGGATAACATCAAAAACCTTGGTTTCCACTATGCATTTAAAGGCGGATTGAGCTTTAACTTGAGCTATGTTAAAATCCCCGTTGAGAAAGAGCAATTGGTGAACAAGGCCATGGAAGAAGTGTTGGAAATTCAATCGAATGCCGACATGGGATTCATTACCAACAACGAGCGTTACAACCAAGTTATTGACTTGTGGACACGTGTAAACAACCAGTTGGCGCGTGTATTGATCAACGATTTGCAGAATGAGGATCAAGGATTCAACCCCATTTACATGATGTTGGATTCTGGAGCCCGTGGTTCTAAAGAACAGATTCGTCAGCTCGGCGGTATGCGTGGTTTGATGGCTAAGCCTCAAAAGAACACGGGCAACTCGGGTGGAGATACCATTGAAAACCCAATTATTTCAAACTTCAAAGAAGGTTTGAACGTATTGGAGTACTTCGTATCTACGCACGGTGCACGTAAAGGTTTGGCGGATACGGCGTTGAAAACGGCGGATGCGGGTTACTTGACTCGTCGTTTGCATGACGTAGCTCAAGACGTAGTTATTACAGAGCCAGATTGTGGTACTCTGCGTGGTATTGCGATGACGGCGTTGATGAATAACGACGAAATAACTGAGCCATTGTACGAGCGTATCTTGGGTAGAACAGCCCTTGACGATGTATATCATCCAACCACTGGTGCGTTAATCGTAGCGGGTGGTCAGGAATTGACGGAAGAAATTTCTACAGCCATCGAAGAAGCAGGTATCGAGGAATTGGAAATTCGTTCGGTATTGACTTGTGAAACGTTGAGCGGTGTATGTGCTGCTTGTTACGGTCGTAACTTGTCAACCGGAAGAATGGTTCAAGCGGGTGAAGCTGTGGGTGTAATTGCCGCACAGTCTATTGGTGAACCTGGAACTCAGTTGACACTGCGTACATTCCATACGGGTGGTGCGGCGTTGAACATCGCGGCGGAGAATACATTGACAACCAAGTACGATGGTACCATCAGTTTCGACGGTATGCGTACGGTTACCAAGGTTGAAACCGACGAAAACGGCGAAGCGAAAAATTCAGAGATCGTACTGGGTCGTTCTGGTGAAGTACGCGTATTGGATCCTAAGACCAAAACCGTGATTACCAGTTACAACATTCCTTACGGTGCTGTATTGATGGTAAAAGAAGGTCAGAAGGTGAAGAAGGGCGATGTGATGTGCACATGGGATCCTTTCAACACGTTGATCGTTTCTGATATTGATGGTAAAGTTTCTTACGAGAACATTATCGAAGGTGTGAACATGCGTGAGGAAGGGGATGAGCAAACAGGTTTGTCTGAATTGGTGATCGTGGAGAGCCGCGATAAAACCAAGGTGCCTCAGTTCCGTGTTGAGGGCAGCGATGATGTGGTTAAAATCTTCAACATGCCTACTGGCGCTATTTTGGTAGCGAAAAACGGCAGCACCATCAAAGGTGGTGATGTGTTGGCGAAGATTCCACGTTCAGCTACCCGTACCCGTGATATCACCGGTGGTCTTCCACGTGTTACAGAATTGTTTGAAGCACGTAACCCATCGAACCCGGCTGTAGTAGCTGAGATCGACGGTGTTGTGACTTATGGTGTGTCTAAGCGCGGTAACCAGGAAATCATCATCACTTCAAAAGATGAGGAGGTGAAGCATTACCAAGTGCCTTTGTCTAAGCATATTTTGGTTCACGATGGTGACTACGTGAGGGCTGGTCAGCCTTTGAGCGACGGTGCCATCACGCCTCAAGATATCTTGCGCATTGAAGGTCCCGCATCTGTACAGCGTTATGTATTGAATGGTATTCAAGAAGTATATCGATTGCAGGGTGTAACGATCAACGACAAACACATTGAAGTAATCGTTCGTCAGATGATGCAGAAAATGGAAATCATCGATCCAGGTGATACCCGTTTCTTGGAAGGCGAGATTGCTGATCGTTTCTCATTGCAACAGGAGAATGACAACATTTGGGACAAGAAATTTGTTACCAACCCTGGAAATTCTTCTACTATGCATGCAGGTCAAATCGTTAGCTTAAAAGATTTGCGTCAAGAGAACAGTACTTTGCGTCGTCAAGACATGGCATTGGTTGAATACCGCGATGCGGTTCCAGCCACGGCTACGCCTGTTTTGCAAGGTATTACACGTGCATCTTTGGGTACACAGAGCTTCATGAGTGCAGCGTCGTTCCAGGAAACTACCAAAGTTTTGAACGAAGCGGCTATCTCAGGAAAGGTCGACGAACTCAAAGGGTTGAAGGAAAACGTAATTGTAGGTCATTTGATTCCTGCTGGTACTGGATTGAGAAGATTCCAGGAAGTGATCACAGGTTCAAAAGAGGAATACGATCGTTTGATGGCGACCAAGTACGAAGAGGAAGAAGAGTCTACTGCGGTAGAAGCATAATTGCTCATTCAATAGAATCTATGAGGAAGGGCGGCCGTGAGGCCGCCCTTCTTTTTTGAGATTTATGTGAAATAAAACGGAGGTTGGATTTTAATCCCGGATCTGGGTTTCGTAAAGATGGGCGTAATGGCCTCCGGCCGACATCAATTGTTGGTGGTTACCACGTTCAATGACGGTGCCTTTTTCGAGGACCAAAATTTCATCTGCTTTGGCAATGGTGCTCAATCGATGTGCAATTACGATGGCCGTTCTTCCTTCCAACAACCGGTCGATGGCCTTCTGAATGAGCTGTTCTGTTTCCGTATCGATGGCACTGGTAGCCTCATCGAGCAAAATGATTCTTGGGTCAAAGGCCAACGCGCGGATGAAGCTGATGAGCTGACGTTGTCCAAGCGACAAAGTCATCCCACGCTCCATTACGTTGTAGTCAAATCCGCCGGGCAGTTTTTCAATGAATTCATAGGCACCAATGGATCGCGCTGCATCAATCATTTTCTGTACATTAATGGCATCATGGTGTAAGCGAATGTTGTCTTTCACACTGCCGCTGAACAAAAATACATCTTGCAAAACCAGCGCGATTTGCTGTCGCACCGAAGTGATATTCAACGAACGAATGTTGTGGTTATCGAGCAGGATTTCTCCTTTTTGGTGTTGGTATAATTGATTAACCAGCGATGCAATGGTGGTTTTGCCTGATCCGGTAGCGCCCACGATGGCCATGGTTTTACCCGGTTTTAGGTGGAACGAAACGCCGCGAAGCACCCATTCTTCGGGGTTGTAGGCAAACCAAACGTCTTTGAATTCAACGGCACCTTGTAGCACGGGTGCTTGGGTATCGGTGGTGGCCTCTATGTTCTCTGTATCGTCGATGAGTTTGAAAATTCGGTCTGCGGCCACGATACCCATCTGAATGTTGTTGAATCGATCGGCGATGGCACGAACTGGGCGGAAGAACAGGTTGATGAACATGATGAACGCGGTGAGTTCTCCAAATTCGATGTTCCCTTTCACCAGCGAACCACTGCCATACCAAACGATCAGGGCGAAACTACAAGCCACAAGGACCTCTACGATGGGGAAGAAAATGGCGTAGTAGTAAATGCTGCGAATGTTTGCATCGCGGTGGGCTTGGTTGATGAGATCGAACCGACGCATTTCCTCTTTTTCTCGGTTGAATAGTTGCACCATTTGCATGCCGGTGATGCGTTCCTGAAGGAAGGCGTTGAGTTTGGCCACTTGATTGCGCACATCTTGAAAGGTATCGCGGATGCCTTTTCTAAAACGGTTGGCGGCAAGCAGCAAAAGGGGTACAACGATGAGTGT
>JBJTNN010000151.1:0-3015 GCA_046074125.1 Bacteroidota bacterium | reverse complement strand
AATAATTGCACAATCAACGCCCCGTCACCGCCTTCTGCCTCCGTTTCGTGGTGATAACTGCGTACAAAATTCACGGTTTTTAACAGCGATTTCAGCCCCTTTCGCAAAATACCATCTCCCCTACCATGCACAATTTTCAGCTGCGCATGTCCCAAAGAATACCCTTCCTCCAGCCAAAGCAGCACCTTTTGTGTAGCATCATCCATCCGCTGTCCGCGTACATCCAAACTCGTTTTGTAGTTCGACTGTCGCTCAACCCATTGATATCCACCTGTGGCCCCTGTTTTCATCGATTTTCCGCCAACTTTGGTTTTACTCAGCATCAGTTCCGTTACCGGCACCCACATTTTCACCACCCCAAAAGCCACCCAAACCTTGTCTTTTTTCACATCCAACACCTCACCCTGGGCCTCTGTAGCCAAGCTTTTCACCAACACACCAGGCACCAATTGCTTGATAGACGTGATTGGCAAAGCATCGGCCAAATGGGCTTTTCCTGGCGCTTCTTTCAACGATTCTGCGCCCTTCTTTCTAGTATTTTTTCCCGTTTTGGCACTGCCCGATTCAAAGTCCACCGAGCCCCTCAACCCTTCTGGCTTACCCCCTCCCACAACGGCACCCGTTTCAACGGCCGTTTTGTACGCGCCCAACTTGTTTCGCGCCTTCAACGTAGCTTCCTTCTCTGCCCCATGTTCACGAATGGCGCGAATGGTGTTTTCGATTTGTTGGTTGGTATCGGCCAATAACTTCTTGGCTTCGTCTCTGGCTGCCGCTAGATATTCTTGTCGCTTCGACTGCAATTTATCTTTCAACGATTGATACGAGGCTGTCAGTTCCTCCAAATGCTTCAGCTTATCCTCATAGGTCTTCACCTGCTGCAACAACTGCTGATTTTGTCGCTCCAAGGAAAGCATCAAGTCCTCCGTTTTACCCATCTGCTTGCCCGCCAAGGTTTTAATCCGATCGATCCATTGGGTATCGAAACCTGTTTTGCGCATCAATTCCAACGCAAATGAAGAACCCGGCTTCCCCACAACCAAATGATACAAGGGCTTCAACGCATGGGCATCGTAAGCCATGGAGGCCTGCACCACTTCCCCATATCCCATACCCCACTCGCGCAACTGCGAGAAGTGTGTGGTAGCAATAACGAAAGACCCCTTCGAGAGCAATTGTTCCAACACCGCCTGGGCGATAGGCGCCCCGAAGCGAGGATCCGTTCCGGCACCAATTTCATCCATTCCAATCAACGACCGGTCGGAGGCATGCTCTAGCAAATTTTTCAGGTGCTGCAAATGCGCCGAAAATGTACTCAAGCCCTGTTGAATATCCTGACCATCGCCACAATCAATACCCAGGTAATCGAAGATGCCAAACCTACTCTCGGGATCGGCGGTTACAAACAAGCCGCACTGAACCATGTACTGCAGCAACAAAACGGTCTTTAGCACCACCGACTTTCCGCCGGCATTTGGACCGCTCACCACCATCACCCTTTGCTCATTGAGCTCCAACGAAAGTGGAATCGCTTCTTTTTTCTGCGTTTTTAACTCTTTCCGCAATACGGGATGAATCCCCCTTCTCAAGGTAATTTGGGAACGTTCGCTGACCTTGGGTCGCTCAGCCCCCTCCCTCGCACACCAATCGAATTTGGCCAAGGCAAAATCCATGTGCACCAAACGATCCATCATGACTTGCAAATCGACCTGATAGGGCGACAATTCCGCCGTTACCAAACGCAAAATACGCTCCCGCTCCCTGCGCCTTTCTGCAAACAACTCCTTCAATCGGTTGTTCATCTCCAGCATTTGGGTGGGCTCTACATACAATACTTTTCCGGTGGCCGATATGTCTTTGACAAATCCTTGTACCCGACGCTTAAACTCGGCCAAAACAGGAATCACCAAACGCTCTTCCCTTACAGTAACATCGGTTTCTGCGGTAAATCCTTGCGATTTCCAGTCGCGAAAAATGCCACGCATCACATTTCTTGCCTCACCCTCTAAGCGCTGAATCTCTTGAGAAAGTTTGGCATATTGCGGGGTTGCACGCACCGATATTTGATTAAATTCATCGATAACCCGACCTACAATCGCCGCGATTTTTTTGGTATAGTCTTCGTTGGGCAGCTCGGCCGACAACAAAGCCCAAAAATCGGCGCGCAACTGCACGGTGGCCGCCAACTTTTGGTAGGTTTGGGTTGTTGCCAGGATGGCTGCGAGAGCCTCTTCTTCTAAATAAAAATTCTCGATGCCCAAATGAGGCAAATACACATGGATATCCTCGCCTTGAAATTGCAAAACACTGGGCGATAATTCGTTGAGCTGGTGAACCTGATCCAACAAATCCAATTGCAGCATCACCGCCACATGAGTGGTTTGCATTTCCCACGTGGCAATCAAATTTTGCGTTGAGGGGTATTTGCAGCGCTGGGCGATGGACGAACGAATGCCATCGAACCCAACTATGCGCTCAAAATCAGATGGGTATTTCACTTGCGGCCCTTTCTAGCGTTCAGTTCAGCCACCTGCATCTGGGTGATTACTTTTTCCATGAGTGCCGTAAATGCCTCAGGGTCGGCCTTCAGCCGAAGCAACTCTGCCTTGAAATCGGCGTATGAAACCTCGTGTTTGGCACAGACAAAATTGTAATGAGACTGCCAAAGCGAGTCGGGCAAAGCAGCATAATTATATTTTATTTGGTTGCCCGCCTCCAGCAACATCACATCACACATGAGATCAACCATCTTTTTCTCTTCCACGTGGGCTTTGGGCGCACAAGAAACCCAGGCACTGATGATGACCAGTCCCAGCATGATTCGTTGAAAACGTGATTGATTTTTCACAGAAGTACAAAATTACAACAATCGCAGCGGTAATTTTGTTGCTACAACGCGAGAATCCCATGACCCATCTAACTTCCATCGCAAAAAACATCGCACACATCCTGCAGCAACTGCCACACAGTGCAAACTCATCGTAGTGAGCAAATATCGAGAAGTTGCCGAGATACAAG
>JBJTNN010000150.1:0-2654 GCA_046074125.1 Bacteroidota bacterium | reverse complement strand
GTCCTTATCTATGATAACACTGAAAATTTAGGCATCCGCATTGGAACCATCCCATTTGAAGATTTCTTCTACAACCTGTTGTATATGACCTGGATGATCAGTCTGTACGAATGGTATAAAATGAGGAAGGTATCGAAATCCCAGTCCTAGTCCCAGTCTCGGCTTGAACCCCTGGTAGATAGTCAATTCCGGAGGCCCCTTTCTAGCCCAAACTTCACTTCATCAATTCCACACAGCCGTATCCTTAGCACTCTGCTTCTTGGCCCTTTTGCGCTGTTTTTTGGTACCCGGCACAGGAATATACTTCTCAGGATATTTCTTTAAATCCAACATGACCTTCTGCAACTCAGCATTCGTCTTCACGATGTCAGTATACAATTTCTCGTCATTCAATAATTTACCGGCACTACCCTGACCCTCATTCAAACGGGTGAGCATAGAAGCCAATTTCCCACTGGACACACTCAAATTATTCAGCAACTCATCCACACGAACAGAATCCACTTGTCGGCCAACCTGATTAAAATGACCCAATCCCTCACGCAACTGTCGATCATATTCGGGCAAATTGTTTGAGAAATCACCCATCCCCTTGGCCGTAGCGGCCAAACCTGGCTTAATCATATCCACTGTAGTTCTAATCTCAGCGATGGTGCGCGTTAGCTCACGCAACACAATGGGCAATTCACCAATGGCACTATTCAGGCCATCTTTATGAAAGAAATCGTTCAGTGTGGCCAAAACTGAATCAGCACTGTTGGTCACGTTCACAATTCTTGTGTTGACCATATTGAATATATCACTGCTATATTCTGCCGCAAGTTCATCCTCGTCTTCAGCGAATTCTTTGGAAGTACCCAACAACAACTTCAGTGTAACGCCACCAAGCAAGGCAGATTCCAATTTGATTTTCGAATCTTTGGGTATGGGCATATCAGAAGTGATCTCAATTTTGGCAACGATCATTTGTTCGTCATCCATTTTCAAGGATCGCAACATCCCCACTTTAAAGCCATTGAACATCACTTTTGTACCCACTGAAAGTCCTTGGGTATTGTTGTACCGCACGTAGAAGTCTCTACCACGGGTGAAGAAATTATCACGACCCATCATGAAGTTGTATCCCACAAAAAAGATACAAATGGAAACAACGGCTAGGACGCCAACTTTAAATTCGTTTGAAAGACCTTTAAACACAGCAGTAATTAATTCAAAAATAGGCAAAATTCTACAAGCCATAAAAAAAAGAAAGGCCCCGCTTCCGCGGGGCCTTTCTCTATGAAATCGAAATTTATTAGTGCTTAACGACGATACGCTTTGTCACTGTTTGACCGTTGTTGGTCAAGTTTACAAAGTAGATACCTTCGCTTACGTTGGTCAAATCGATCTGTGTAGAACCGAAACCACCTTGTACGTTATCCAATTTCGCTACTACAGAACCCATAGCGTTTACAACTGTAACATCCAAAGGCTGGGTGTTGCTCAAGTTGTAACCCACTGTTACGATTCCTGAAGTTGGGTTAGGATAAACAGATACCGCATCTTCCAACTTCACGTTCTCAGTACCCATGTAGGTATTGAAGCAGTTAGGAGGATAAGCTACGAATACAGGACGAGATACAGTTACTGCTTCGTTTCCAGAAGGATCTACCAAAGAGTAGTTGATGTAGTATACACCCGCTTCCATCACGTTTACGTTGTGACCCAATACTTTCACCAAAGGAGTCAAATCAGTGGCTGAGTAGTAGTTGTCACGAACGATCAAACCTGACAATGCCCAGAAAGGAGTTCCGATACAAACTGACACTGGAGGTGCAGTGATTGTTGGAGCAATTCTGTCTACAACTTTGATGAAACGCTGCTTGGTGGTTACGTTACCGCTACCGTCAGTTGCAGTGTAAGTTTCAACATAAGTACCCAAGGTGTAAGCATCTACTTTACCTACTTTGGTCAAAGAAATCTGTGACTTAGCATAGTAGTTATCGGTAACTGTTACTGAACGTGAGTAGTAAGCGTTGTTTACGTCGTGGATTACAGTGTCGCTAGTATTCAACTCGATTTCAGGAGCTACGAAATCATCTACACGGTAGTTGATCACGAAACCATCTTCAACCGCTTTGTTTCCTGAAGGATCTACAGCGTTGTAAGTCACAGGGTAAGTAGCACGAACGTTGGTGTTTACAGGACCGTTGAAACCAGGGTTCTTAGCAACGAAGATTGAACCGTTGCAAGGATCGATTGCATAAATATCATCAACGAATACTGAACCAATCTGTACATCGATGGTAGTACCATCAACGATTGCTTTACCCAATTTCAAAATGCTAGGCGCTTTGGTATCTTTAACAATCACCAAACGAGTGATAGAAACCGCATTCGCTTGTGCATCTTTCACTGAGTAAGTCAACAAGTAGCTTCCTACTTTACCAGCCTCCACAGTTCCAGCAATTTTAATTGCAGAAGTCAAGTTACCGTCGTTAGCGTCAATCGCTACCGCACCTGGCTCGGTGTAAGTATCACACTGTTCCAATACCATGGTATCGTTACCGTTCAAAGTCAACTTAGGAGCAGTTTTGTCCAAAGCAACAACTACAGTACGGAAACGAGTAACCGCTTTGTTTCCAGAGGCATCTTCCAAATCGAATTGGATGGTG
>JBJTNN010000149.1:0-3386 GCA_046074125.1 Bacteroidota bacterium | reverse complement strand
ACTACTGTATAAGCCATAGCGCCGTTATCTTCTAGTGCCTTAACAACTTGCTTTACAGTAGATTCTTTTTGACCTACCGCAACATAGATACAGTAAACAGGTTTACCTTTTTCGTAAAATTCTTTTTGGTTGATAATGGTGTCAATCGCAATAGCTGTTTTACCAGTTTGACGGTCACCAATAATCAATTCACGCTGTCCACGACCAATTGGAATCATCGCATCAATCGCTTTGATACCTGTTTGCAAAGGCTCAGTTACAGGCTCACGGAACAAAACACCAGGGGCTTTGCGCTCCAATGGCATTTCGAACAATTCACCAGCGATTGGACCTTTACCATCTACAGGCTCACCCAAGGTGTTGATTACACGACCCAACATACCGTGTCCGGCTTTGATCGATGCAATTTTACCTGTGCGCTTTACTTTGTCGCCCTCTTTGATTTCTCCGCTGCTACCCATCAATACGGCACCAACGTTGTCTTCTTCAAGGTTCAAAGCCACCGCGCGAACGCCGTTGCTGAATTCAACAAGCTCACCGTATTGAACGCCCAAAAGGCCGTAAATACGAGCAATACCGTCACCCACTTGGAGTACAGTACCTACTTCTTCTAAACTCGCAGCGGTATTAAAACCAGAAATCTGGTCTTTCAATATGCTGGAAATTTCGTCGGGTCTAATATTTGACATAACAGTTTTTTATGCGATTTGAAGGTCTTTTTTCAATTTGATAATTTGGTTTGAGATGGTAGCATCAAAGATTTTACCATCAAAAACGATGTTCATCCCACCTATGACAGCAGGATCGATGCATTGTTTTAACACTACATCGTTGGCGCCAGATGTCTGGGCCACATATTTTTTTACAGCTTGCAATGCTTGTTCGCTCAACGCCACTGCCGAAGTTACTTCCGCTGTGGTAATGCCTTTGAACTTGTTGTACAACACCATGAACTCATCGGCCATCGCAGGAATGAACGATTCGCGATTTTTATCGGTCATCAACATCATCAACTGCTTCGACAATTCTGAGCAAGAAGCAAAGATTTTGGCCAACGCCTCTTTCTTCACGCCTTTTCTCAACATGGGGCTATTCAAAAACACCACGAGGTCCTGGCTTTCCGCACAAGCCTTTTGTATGTTCAATACATCGGCTACCACCGCTTCCACGGCTTTGTCGTCCTGGGCCTTTTCAAATAGGGCTTTGGCGTAGCGACGGGCAATTCTAATTTCTGACATACAATGCGCGCTGAATTAGTTCAATTGTGAAAGTTGTTTTTCGATGATGGCTTGTTGCGCTTGGTTGTTTTCCAACTGCTGTTGCATCAATTTTTCTGCGATTTGAACAGACAAAACAGATACTTCACGCTTCAACTCATCGATGGCCGCAGCCTTTTGCTTTTCGATCTCGTCTTGTGCACGGGTCAACAATTTCTTCGCTTCTTCATCCGCGGTGGCTTTTGCATCACCCACGATTTTGTCGCGCATCTCACGGGCTTCTTTCAACAAAGCGTCACGCTCCTTGCGGGCTTCTGCCAACAAAGACTCGTTTTCACCTTGCAAGCGAATCATATCGGCTTTGGTCTTTTCAGCCAAAGACAAAGAATCCTCGATGGTTTGTTCACGCTCGCGAATCGATTCCAAGATCGGTTTCCAAGCAAATTTCTTCAAGATTACCAGCAACAAACTAAATGTTACCAGCATCCAAAATACCAATCCTATGGCAGGAGTTACTAACTGCATTTTTTTTAGTTTTTAAATAAAGGGATTGGGCCTTTGGGCCCAATCCCGTGGTTTTTTTACAAAAACAGAATCAACAAACAAACAACGATCGCGAAGAATACAGCACCCTCGATAAGAGCTGCAGCCACAATCATGTTTGCACGGATATCGCCTACTGATTCTGGTTGGCGAGCGATAGATTCCATCGCGCTACCACCGATACGACCGATACCGATACCGGCACCAATTGCTGACAAACCAGCGCCAATAGCGGCACCCATTTTGCTGTACGCAGCGGCTGAATTGTCAACTGCTGCTTGAAGGAGAGTGTTCATGAGACTCATAATTATTTGGTTGTTTTTTTATTTGGTTGAATGATTTGTTTAGTGATGATGTTCTTCTACTGCCATGCCAATGTAAATGGCACTAAGCAAAGTGAATACGAAAGCCTGTAAGAATGCCACCAGCATTTCCAACAAGCCCATGAATACGGTGAAAGCAACGCTCAAAGGACTTACCGCGTAACCCAATCCCTGGTTCATTGCACCAAAGATGAAGATCAAACTGAAGAATCCCAAAATGATAATGTGTCCGGCCGTGATGTTTGCAAACAAACGCAACATCAATACGAATGGCTTCAATACCACACCCAACACTTCAATGGGAATGATAATCACATACATCCACACCGGAACATCAGGCAAGAAAATGTGCTTCCAATAGTATTTGTTGCCGTTCAAGTTAACGGTCAAGAAAATCACCAAGGCCAATACCATGGTAATCGCAATGTTTCCAGTTACGTTGGCTCCCCCTGGGAAAATGGGAATCAAACCAAATACGTTGTTCACGAAAATGAAACTAAAAATGGTCAACAACAACGGCATAAACTTGTCCGTTTTATGTCCGATCGATGGCTTTGCCACATCATCACGAATGAACAATATCAATGGCTCCACCAAATTGTGGAATCCCTTGGGGGCTTTGCCTTTGTTTTTGGTGTACGATTTGGCCATCCCCAATGCAATGATCAAAATGGTCAGCACCGCGATTAACATCGCCACTACGTTTTTAGTGAGTGAGATATCATAGATGGCCTCGGCATTGCCGTCCTGTTCCCAAGCAACTTTGCCTTCTTCTGTCAGTTTGAATCCTTCGTAAGCAGCATGACCGTGCTCAAAGCGAGCCGATGAAAACACCGTTAAGCCCTTCGACTCTGTATACAATATAACGGGCAGCGGAATGCTCACCGATCCATGTCCCTCACCCCACAAATGCCAATCATGCGCATCTGCAATGTGGTCCATGATCATTTTACCTGGTGCAAACTTTTCTTCTTTGTGTGACGCTTCAGCACCATGTGCATCAGCATGCGCCGCAGCGCCATGCGCATCTCCACCCTCATGATTGGCAATGGCTACATCATGGGTTGAAACTGCAGTTGTTGCCGCATGCTCACTCGCTGCTGAATCGCGACTGGCCCATACTGAAACTGCAAAAAACGCTGAAAAAACCGCCGTAACGAAACTTTTCCGGAAACTGGAAGTGGTGAAGATTGTAGAAAAATCAGGCATTTTCTTTTTGTGGCCCATTATTTGAATCGGGGCGCAAATTACTACGCTTTTCGGACATTTCAAACAACAAAAACAAAAGAAAATACAAGCAATA
>JBJTNN010000148.1:0-4513 GCA_046074125.1 Bacteroidota bacterium | reverse complement strand
GTGCCCGTGCACCACGATGACCGCAACCTCCCCCTCCCCCAAGTGCGCATCAACTACAACCAAAACTGGATCAAAGACCACAAACAAGCCTGGCAAACCGCCTACGGCAAATCGCCCTTCTTCGAATATTACGATTATCGATTTTGGGCCGTGTTCAACGAAAAACCCACCACCATGCAAGACCTCATCGAAGGCTGCAACCAAGTGCTTTTTACCAACCTAAAAATCAACCAACAACCCCAATACTCGCCCGCCCCCGAAGCAGAAAAATCAATCATCGCACAGCAACTGCTAACCCCATACTACCAAGAATACCAAGCCCTCATCCTGCCCAATTACCCCCAAGTGTTCGATACCAAATTTGGCTTCCGCTCGCCCCTCAGCGCCATCGACCTGCTGTTCAATTTGGGTCCGCTCGCCCCCGAATACTTCCAAAAATTTCAACAACCTCAGGCAACAACCCCCTGAGCCAACCCCCACCCAAACTCCCTATATTCGCACCATGAGCGTTCTCAAAAAATTGGCCTCGCAAACCGCCGTGTACGGACTCAGTACCATGGTGGGTCGGTTAATCAATTATTTGCTCGTACCCCTGTACCTGATCAAACTCTCCCCCGCGGAATACGGCGTGGTGAGCGTCATGTTTACCTACGCAAGTTTCCTGGCCATCGTATTTGCGCTCGGACTTGAAACCGCCTTCTTCCACTTCTCCAAACAAACCCAACAACCCGCCAAAGTCCTCTCCTCGGCCACCTATACCCTCATCCTCACCGGCTGCGCCGCCGTCCTCACCGCCCGTTGGATGGGACCGCAAATCATGGACTGGATGGGCTACCCCCAATACCCTGAACTCATCGAATACCTCGTATACATCCTCGCCGCCGATGCAATCGCCGCGCTCGGATTTGCCTGGTTGCGTCAACAAGAAAAACCTTGGTCCTTCGCTTGGATCAAACTCTCCAACATCGGAATCAACATCGCCGCCAACCTCTTCCTACTCGTTGTAGCACCCACCTTCGGCGACTTTGTCCTAAACCACCGCGATACCTTCTTCGGACTCCACCTGTCGCACGACCTCTTTCAAAGCGATACCTGGCAGTCCATCGCCACTTGGGGACAAACCCAAGCCAACCCCCGCAACATGATCGCCAACATCTTCCTCAGCAACCTGTTGGCCTCCCTCATCACCCTGCCCCTGCTGTCGCGCACCTTCACCCAACTCAAAGAAGGCTTTGATGTATCCTTGGTAAAACGGATGCTCCAATACTCGCTTCCCCTCATCATCGTTGGACTCGCCGGAATGATCAACGAAACCCTCGACCGACTGCTGCTCAAAAACCTCTTGCCAGCCAACATCGCTGACGCCGAAACAGGCATGTACTCGGCCTTCTACAAACTCAGTCTGGTCCTTACCCTCTTCGTTCAGGCCTTCCGATTCGCCGCAGAACCCTTCTTCTTCAGCAAAAGCAGCGATGCCGATGCCAAAGAAACCTACGCCTACGTGATGCGCATGTTCGTCTACGCCACCGGCGGCATTTACCTGTTCACCATGGTTTTCATGCCCTGGATCGCCCCGCTGCTCATGCAAAAGCCCATTTATTACAACAACGCACGCGGACTTTCGATCATCCCCGTGCTGCTGTGTGCCAACGTGTGCCTGGGATTGTACTACAACCTCAGCATTTGGTATAAACTGTCGGGACAAACCAAAATGGGGGGGCTCATCGCCGCCGCCGGAGCCGTCATTACCCTATTAGGCAACTACCTCTTTATTCCCCAATACGGGTTCGTGGCCTCCGCCTATACCACTCTTGCCGCCTATGCTACCTTGGTGGTGCTGGGGTATGCTTTCGGACAAAAAAACTACCCCATTCCTTACCCAGTGGGACTGCTGTTGTTCATCCTCTCGGTGGCCATTTTGCCCGTGACCTTCCTGCCTAAGTACGTCCCTTCACTGCCCCAATACACCTATTTCATCCTGCCCTTGGTTTACGGGGCGATGATTTATGTGATAGAAACCCTTTTTAACAAAAAACATGCTCGCCGTTAACATCATTAACCAATCGCAGCATCCCCTGCCCAAATACCAAACGGCCCTGAGCGCTGGGATGGACCTGCACGCCAACCTCACAGAGCCTGTGGTGCTAGAACCCCAAGCGCGAATGCTGATTCCCACCGGATTGTTCATTGAACTGCCCGAAGGGTATGAAGCGCAAGTGAGGCCGCGCAGCGGCCTCGCCCTCAAACACGGCATCACCGTCCTCAATAGCCCGGGCACCATCGATGCCGACTACCGCGGTGAAATCAAAGTGCTGCTCATCAACCACGGTCAAGCCCCCTTCACCATCCAAAATGGAGAACGCATCGCCCAAATGGTCATCGCCCAACACGCCACCGTGCAATGGAACGAAACCCATACCCTCTCCAACACCGAACGCGGCGATGGCGGTTACGGTAGCACCGGGGTAACACAGCCCTAACACCCAATTCATTCCGAATCCTTACCTTTGCACCAATTTTTAACGATTTAAAAAGTACCCCTTTCCCCTCATGAAACTCATCATCCCAATGGCCGGCATGGGCAAACGCATGCGCCCTCATACCCTTACCACCCCCAAACCCCTGGTCAAAGTCGCTGGAAAATCCATCGTGCATTGGCTCATCACCGACATCGCCGCCGTTTGCGGTGAATCCATCGATGAAATTGGTTTCGTGGTTGGTAGATTTGGCGATGCCGTAGAAGCCGAACTCCTCCAAATCGCCGAAAGCGTGGGAGCCAAAGGGAAAATTTTCTACCAAGATGTAGCCGAAGGAACCGGCCATGCCATCCTCTGCGCCCGCGAATGCCTCAAAGGCGATGTCATCGTGGCCTTCGCCGATACCCTGTTCCGCACAAAATTCAACCTCGACAAAACCAAAGACGGTGTAATTTGGGTCCACAAAGTAGCCAATCCTAGCTCGTTTGGTGTGGTGAAATACAACCAAGACAACATCATCACCGACTTCATCGAAAAACCCCAAGAATTTGTGTCCGACCTGGCCATCATCGGCATCTACTACTTCAAAAGTGGGGAGACCCTGGAGGCGGAGATTCAGTATCTGATCGACAACAATATCCGTGAAAAAGGCGAGTACCAACTCACCAACGCCATGGAAAACATGAAATCCAAAGGCATGCAGTTTGTCCCCGGTGCCGTGGATGAATGGCTCGACTGTGGCAATTACGCCGCAACGGTGTACACAAACCAACGCGTGCTGGTCAACAAAGCCCCCGAATTCGCCGGTGCCGCCGCCCGTTTCGATGAAAGTGTTACCATCCATGAGCCCTGTTTCATCGGTGAAAATGTATCTTTGAAAAACTGCGTGATCGGTCCGCATACCTCCATCGGCAACAATTCGTCCGTGGAAAACTGCACCATCAGCAACACCATCGTACAAGAGCAATGTTCACTCAGCCATTTCAACTGCCACGACTCCCTCATCGGCAACCACGTTGTGGTGAAAGGCAACCGCACCCCCAGCCAAGAATACAGCCTCGGCGATTTCAGCAGCATCGGTTGATTGCCACAGCAATTAGACCCTTCCTTTTCATTTTCCTTGCCCTTTTCGGTGCGATAACCGCCGCAACCCCCGCCCTCGCCCAGTCGGCGAGCCAAGAAATCTATGCCCCTGCCAACATCAAACTGGCCTACTTCTCCGCCGAAGCCCAATACCAAGCCGAAAACTTCCACGAAGCCCAGCAAGCCTTTCAACAACTGATTGATAGCTTTTCCGCGCCCACCACCACACCCTTCCTCCTCGGTGCCTACTTCCGCCTATCCCAACTCCACGCCGCAGAATATACCTTCATCACCAAAAACAACAGCGTCCAAACCCATTCCCCCGATATCATCCAAGCCCTCCACTACCTCGAAACCGGACTCTCCCTGCAGCCCAACAACATCGATCTGCTCTTCCTCAAAGCCAACCTCGAATACAACCACAACCAACCCCTCAAAGCCGCAAGCACCTTCCAAACGCTCTGCGCCCTCGACCCCCATTCCTTTACCTTTCACCACTTTGCCGCCATCGCCCTGTCGCAAACCCTCAAAGGACCCAACAGCAACCAACAAGCCCAACAACTGCGCACCTTCTGCGATACCTGGGAAAAACACCTCGGCAATACCGAAAAATTGGCCCAGTTCCGACAGCTCGCCAACGACCAACTGCAAATTCAACAAGTCAATACCAACAGAAATAACCCCAACAAAACCACCAACCAATCGGCCCCCAACAGCAAACCCAACGCCCTTTCTACCCCCAACAAATACCGCAAATTCCTGGCCCTCAGCCTCGAAATGAACCGCTACCAAGAAGCCCATATCTGGGCCGATTCCCTCGAATCTGTAGCCCCCATTTTCTCCGCCCACAACCTGGTCAACGCCTTTGCCTACGCCTACAACAACCAATGGGAACTCGCCGATGCCGAAACCGCCAACAGCCAAGTAGAAACCGACCCCTTCATCCTCAACCA
>JBJTNN010000147.1:0-4638 GCA_046074125.1 Bacteroidota bacterium | reverse complement strand
AGAGATATTTGTAGAGCCTATGCTCGTTCATTACGGGTTGATGCATGCACTTCAACATCATGAGAAAGCTCAATAAACAATTTTTCCTATCGTTTCTGGTAATTCTGGGAGCATCTCAAGGTGGGGCGCAGTCGGCGGGCGGACAGAATCTCACGTTCTCGCCTTACAGCAATTTCGGGATTGGCGAGTGGATTGGCACGAATCAGGTACAGTGCGGCAGCAATTTGCACACGCGATCTGGGGCTTATTCCTACACCATGCACAATCCAGCTACTTTGGGCAATTTGTACTACACCACGTTTGATGTGGGTGGCAGTTTCAAGGGGGCCAAGATTCAGGCAGGCGATCAAACGCAGACCTTTCAGGGGGGCGGATTGGGTTATTTGAATTTGGGTTTTAGGACTTACAATTACTATCATAGGCGGGCGATGTTGGACAGTGGTTCAAAGCAAAAGCGGATCAGGAGCACACGCTATGCCATTAATTCGGCGGTTTCGTTGCAGCCATTGACCACTGTGGGGTATCAGTATACTTTTCGCGATAGCACGCCATTTATCAACCGGACGACCCATGCCGGGTATGGTGGGGTGAACATGGTGGAGTTGGCGAATGCTTTTCGTTTTGGACAGCACATCAGTTTGGGTTACAGTTTAGGTCGCGTTTTTGGTCAGTTGAACGACCAGTCGATTTTCAGTGTGCCGGACAGCAATGATTTGAATTTATTGGAGGACATCAAATCGGTGAACGTGCGTGGTATACAGCAAAAGGTGGGGATCATGACGTATTTCAAGTTGGATTCTACTTACCACACGTTGGGTGCGAGTGCACAATTTTTCACTGGTGTTACGGGTGATCAGTTGCGTTTGACGCGCACGATGGATTTGGTAGGGAGCCAGGTATACGTGGTGGACACGGTTTTGAATGCGTTGTCGCCGAGAACACCGATGTCGTTGCCCAGCAGTTTTGGCGCGGGATATTTGTTTCAGTACCGTCAGCGTTGGTCGGTGTCGTTGGACTACCGCAAGCAGGTTTGGGGCAATTTGGATCCGATGTTTTTTGATGCGGGCAGGCGATACATGGACCGCACCGATTATGGCTTCACGTTTACGTTGAATCCGAATGATTTCAAGCACCCGAGTCACAAGAAAATGCGTTGGCCGGTGCGTGTGGGGGGTGTATTGTCGGAGACCCAATATTCTTTCATCAAACCCAGCGGGGTTGGCAGCAACCGCATCATTCAGCAGCGCGCTTTTGTGGGTGTGGGTGTGCCATTGGTTCGCAGATACTATGACAATTCGGTGTTGAGCAGTGTGGTTCATTTGCAGTTGGACTATGTTCAGCGGGGGTTGGCATCGGACGGGTTGGCCAAGGAGCAGTTCATCAATTTTACGTTGGGCTTGCAGTTGGGGGATTTGTGGTTTCAGCGCAGAAAATTCGATTAATCATGCGGGGGCTGTTGGCCATAGTTTTGCTGTTGCTGGTTGGGTGTAGCGATACGCACAACAAGGTGGTGGTGAAGAAAAAGAAGGGCACTTTCGAGAGCGCGGAATATGCGGAGAAGGTGACGATCGAGTACACCGATTCGGGCAAATTGAGGGCCCGGGTTTTCAGTCCGATACTGATGGCGGTGAAGGCCAAGCGCAATCCTTACTTGTTGATGAAGAAGGGGTTGAAAGTAGATTTTTACGATGAGCAGGGCGGGTTGGAGAGTTACATGACGGCGGAGTACGGCATCAGTTACATGGACGATAAGAAAGTGATCGTGCGCAACAACGTTGAGATTTTGAACATCAAGGGGGAGACGCTCAACACGGAGGAGCTGGTATGGGATCAACAGTCCGGGGTGATCAGGACCGACAAGTTCGTCAAAATCACCGGGGAGGATCAAATCACCACGGGCACGGGTTTGGTGAGCAATCAGGCATTCACGGACTGGGAGATCATCAATTATTCAGGAACAATCAATTTACCCAATGATAAAAAACCACGTCCTCGCCCTCTTATCCCTGGTCGCGGCCGCTATTAGCGGAACCGAGAGTTTGTTACAGTTTTACGCAACGGGCGTTGGCTCGGCGGCTGGCTGGCTGATGTTGGCGGTATTTGGCGCGAGTTTTTACTTTTACGTGGGGTTCAAGAAGGCCCGACGGGAGATGATGCAACAAGGCAAACGCTAAATCTTTATCTTCGCAAGGCGTCATGAAAATTTCCATTGATTGGTTAAAATCGCTGTTGCCCACGGAGGCATCGGCACAAGAAATATCAGATTTACTGTCGGTTAGCGGCCTGGAAGTCGAACACTTAGACATTTGGTACAGTGCGGGTTCGGGTTTGGAGGGTTTTGTGATTGGGGAGGTGGTAACATGTGAGACGCATCCCAATGCAGATCGTTTGCGGGTGACCACGGTGAATGTGGGGGGTGAGTCGTTGTTGCCGATTGTGTGTGGTGCGCCGAATGTGGCGGCTGGACAGAAGGTGGTGGTGGCGTTGGTGGGCACAGAGATTGTGATGTTGGGCAAGGAACCGTTTGTGATTGGCAAGGCGAAAATTCGCGGCGAGGTGTCTGAGGGGATGATTTGTGCGGAGGACGAGTGCGGATTGGGGAGCAGTCACGACGGTATCATGGTTTTACCCAACGATGCGGTGGTGGGCACTTCTGCGGCCGATTATTTTGGTGTGGTGAAGGACCAGGTGATGGAGATTGGCTTAACGGCCAACCGGGGGGATGCGGCGTCGCATGTGGGTGTTGCCAATGATTTGGCGGCGTTGTTACAGGTAAAATTTGATCGCATCGCCAATCATGGAGCTACGATTGATGGGGTTTGGAAGAGCAAGGGCGCGGGCATTGCGGTGAGCATCGAGGATGCGCAGTGGTGCGAGCGATATGTTGCGTTGGAGATTCAGGGGGTTCAGTTGGGCGATAGTCCGGCCGTTGTCAAGAACCGGTTGAGAGCCATCGGCATTGAGCCGAGAAACAATGTGGTGGACGCTACGAATTACTTTTTGCATCAGACGGGGCAGCCGAGTCATGCGTTTGATGCCGACAAAATACAGGGGGGAATTGCGGTGCGATTGGCGAAGGCGGGGGAGACATTGGTGTTGTTGGATGGCAAGAGCATCAATTTGCATGCGGAGGATGTGGTGATAGCGGACGAGCGTGGTGCGATAGCCTTGGCGGGGGTGATGGGCGGACAGGCCACGGCGGTTTCGGCCGATACGAAGCGGGTGGTTTTGGAGGTGGCGCATTTTCATCCAACGGCGGTGAGGAAGGCGGCGAAGCGACACAATTTGCACACGGATGCGGGTTTCAGGTTTGAGCGCGGGGTGGACAAGCAACACATGGCTTCGGTGGCGATGCAGATTGCCCAGCATTTGGAGCAGCATGCGGGGGGCGTTTGGACTTCGGTGAGCGAGTTGTATCCGGTGGTGTTTGCGGAGCGCGTGGTGGAGATGAAGGTGGGGGATTTGTCGGCGTTTGCGGGCTTGGAAATTCCGGCGGCCGAGGCGAAGTCGATTTTGGAGCGATTGGGCTTTGGGGTTGAGGGCGAAGAGGCATTGAAGGTGAGCATTCCGGGTTGGCGCAACGATGTTGAGCAGGCGGTAGATTTATACGAGGAGGTGATGCGGATTTATGGGTACGATCGCGTGCCGATGAATGGCAAATTGCAGGCGACGTTGGGCACGTTTGAGGGGATGAAATTGCGGAAGTCGGAGAATGCGTTGCGACAGTTTTTGTGTGATCAGGGGTTGTTGGAGGCGGCGACAAATTCGTTGCATCCGGCGGCTTGGTATCCCGATAAAGAAGATTTGGTGCATTTGAGCAATCCATTGAGCAGCGACATGGACGTGATGCGGGCGTCGTTGATTCCTGGGCTGTTGCAATCTGTGGCTTACAATATCAACCGCAAGGCCGAGGGGGTAAAATTGTTTGAGTTGGGTCGGGTTTACCAGAAGACGGCAAAGGGATTCCGGGAAACACCTACTTTGTCGATGGTTTTCTGGGGTGGTGTGGCTGCTGAGAGTTGGGAGGCTAAGCCCCAAGAGGTGGGTTTCTACGATATCAAGCGGTTGTTGCAGGGGCTTTTGGTGCGATTGGGCAGCAAGGTTTCTGTAGACACGTTGGAGATTTTCAAGGCGCCGAAGGCGTGGTTGAAGGCGGCGGATATTTCTGCTACGGTTTGGTGTGTGGAGTTGCCTTGGCGCAAGCTGTTGAGCAACAAGGGCGAGGGTTTTGCGGTTGTGTCGGCACCCAAGTATCCGGGCATGCGCAGGGATTTGAGTTTGGTGGTGGATACATCGGCTACGTTTGCTTCGTTGATGCAGGTGGTGAAGTTGGTGAAGGCGCCGATATTGACCGATGTGCGGGTTTTCGACGTTTTCGAGGGCAAGCCGTTGGAGGCGGGCAAGAAGGCGGTGGCGATGTCGTTCCACTTCTTGAATCCGGAGGCCACGTTAACCGAGGCGGAGGTCGACAGTAAGATGCAGGCCTTCATGAAGGCCTTTGAGGCATCGGGTGCGTTGATTAGAAAATAGACTAATTTCGCAGCATGGAGTTGACCAGTGTACTTTATGAGAAGCGCGGCAGTGTGGCGCACATCACGTTAAACCGTCCGGATGTTTTCAATGCATTCGATGAGACCC
>JBJTNN010000146.1:0-3211 GCA_046074125.1 Bacteroidota bacterium | reverse complement strand
GGAGCCAGGGACGTACTCTTGGAAAGACATTTCGGGCAACAAAACGTTGGGTAGTAGCACGAAATATTCCGTAAAGCCGAATAATACCAATCCCACCGGTGGAGCTGCCCAGAAATTCTATTACGAACTGTTAACCAAAGTCAATCAGGGTGGAAAAGAGTGTCAAGACCTCGATACCATGATGATCAAAGTGAACACCTTGCCATATGTGAAGTGGGATCCAAAACCGTTGAAGGCCCAGTGCTTTGTTTATGGTGACATCGAAGTGAACCCCTTCTTCAACCAAGGCAAGAGTGCCAACACCCGCATGTGGGCCTTTGAAAACAAAGCCCCCAACAACGTAAATACCAAACCCACTACATCAACCAGTCCGGGCCCTGGCTACGCCAGAAACTTCATCGACTCATTAACCGTAGGTCGTCATTTGTTCAAAACCACTTTCTTGAACAATGCGCAATTGCAAAATGGTAACAGTTTCCAAGCGAAGGTGTATGCCCAATACACAGACACCAACGGTTGTGTGAACGTGGATAGTGTGATTCAGCGTATCAACGGTAACCCTATGGTAGACATCCACGACAGTTCTTTCTGTCAGGATTTGGGTCAAATCAACATGGACCAGATCACCTTCCGTCCGAAAGTGAAAATCGGTATCAAAGTAGATTGGACGGTGAAGAGCACCCCAGGAGGTATAGACCCAGCGACCATTTTGGTGAACGAGAATCCTTTCGGAACCCCAAGTTGGGTGTTCAAGTTTGGAGATCCTACCCAAGACAATTACCAAGGCGACTACAAATTCCAATTGTGTGTGGAAGATCAGTTGACCGGTTGTTTAACCTGCGATACAGTAAACATCAAAATCATCCCCGAACCTACGGTAAAAGTGACCAGTCCCAACCCCGTGTGTGTGAACTGGGATACCATGGAACTGTACGACTTCATCAAAGTGAATGGGGTACAGGCGGCCGACAAGGATGGTTCAGTGTTTGAAATCACGGAGTACAACTACGACCGCAACGATCCCAAAGTGAAAAACACCAAGTTGCTGTTGGGCCACAGATTCTTGCCCTCATTCGGAACAGGAACTTGGATGATTCGCTACAGCAACAAAGCAACCGGCTGTTTGAAGCAAGATAGCTTCTACATCTATGTGAATGACACCCCCAACGCGGTGTTGCTGGGCCCCACCACCTTGTGTGTGAGCGGCAGTCCTTTGGATTTGAATACCCGCATCAACACAGCGCAAACCAAACCAGCATCTGCCACTGGCGTATGGACAGGAACCAGCGCGGGAGTTAGCGTAACGGGCGCATCAACCTTCAAGCCATTCAGTACTGGTAGTACTGCGAACATTGAAGGACCTCATAGCTTCCGCTTTACCTACACCGATAACAATGGATGTTCCGATACGGAGGTATACAGTTTGTTTGTGCGGAATCAACCCACAATCAATATCACCACGCCGAAACCAGCCAGCGCATGTGAGGGCAGTCCTTTTGCAATCCAAAGTACCAGCAAATACAGCGATGCCAAAGTACAGTGGGTATTGCAAAAGCATGCGAGCGGCACCATGAGCGATGGAACGTTCGCCAACGGAAGCACATCTGAGAACATTTTGTACGTGCACGGTGCGCAAGACAAAGTAGACAAAGGGGCTTTCTTGAAAGTGACTACCACGGCCATTGCCAACGATGTATGTCCTCAAGCCAGCGACAGTATCGAAATCATCTTGCACCAATATCCTGATTTGTCGCCCATTACCATGCAGACCGGTTGTGTTCCTTTGACCACAACATGGACGGTAAATGATGGTCGCGGAATCCCATCAAACCAGATGGCCTACCGTTGGGATTTCGGTAACGGAGATACCTCACTTTTGCAGAACCCTGCGAATGTGATCTACCCAACACAGGGCAGATACAATGTGAGTGTGGTGGCCAACAACACAGCTGGAAACTGTAAGGATACATCGGTAACCACAGTAGAGGCATACCCCATACCGGTAGCATCGTTCTACACAGACCCCACCAAGACCACAGTGGCCTTGCCGAAGTTCAGAATGTTCAACCAATCAACCGTAACCGCATCGCCGTTTAATCCAACCATGCGTTACCTGTGGGATTTTGGTGTGCCAAGCTTGTTGGATGATACATCTACAGCGAAGAATACCCAGTACTCATACGGAAAAGATACGGCTACATATAAGATTACGTTGATTGTAACCACCGATAAAGGATGTAAGGACACCGCTTTCAGAACTGTACACATCGGGCCTGACATCATCGTGTTTATTCCTGATGCCTTTACACCAGACGATGCGGGACCGAACAAAAACAACACATTCAACGTGGCCGCTTTGAACTACAAAACGTTCCACATGTCGATCTATAACCGTTGGGGTGAGAAGTTGTATGAAACCAATGACTTGACCAAAGGGTGGGATGGACGTGCTAACAGCGCAGAATGTATGCAGGGTGTTTATGTTTACCACGTAGAAGTTACCTCTTTCGAAGACAAGGTATACAAATACGACGGTACGCTGACCTTGTTGCGATAATCAATTAACTAGATTCAAATAAAAAAGGCCGACATAGACGGCCTTTTTTTATGCGATAAACAAAAAAAATTATCCCAGTACACGAATGGCTTCAGCCAACAATTGTTCCTTGTCCACGGGAACTACCCCTGTCTTTTCACAGACAAGACCACCCGCCAAATTGCTAATCTCAGCCAAAGTTCTGGCGTCGGTTTTAGCACTCAAACACAAGGCAGCCAAACAAACAACCGTATCACCAGCGCCACTTACATCGGCAATGGTGCGCAAATGGGCAGGAATGTGATGCGTGTTCTCAGTGGTTTTAATTACCACGCCTCGCTCCGACAATGTCACCAAGGTCATCTCATTGTTTAGCTCTTTCATTAACTGCTCAATGGCGTCATTCACCGATTCTCTGTCACCCATATCGCTGTCGATCTTCAAACCCTCTTTGATTTCTTTCAAATTGGGCTTGAACAATGTAACCTGTTTGTATTCCAAGAAATTTGCCTTCTTCGGGTCAACCACGGTAGGTATGCCCTTTTGAATGCATTTTTTAATCAGGGTTTGGATGTTCTTGTTATGCAAAACCCCTTTGTTATAATCTTCAAAGATCACAACATCACAGTTTTCCAATTCCTCCACAAAACGCTGTTCAAGTAAAAACGAATCAAC
>JBJTNN010000145.1:0-13816 GCA_046074125.1 Bacteroidota bacterium | reverse complement strand
GCAGGTCGATTCGATTTCTACGGTAAAAAATACGTGTTCAATTACGGTCAGTTTAACATTGCGATGTCGGCCGTAGACTCATTGCAAATGTATTTCCCGGATTCTTCGGGCCGCAGGTTGGTTCCCATCAAATCGGTGTTGCGAAACGTGAGTGGAACGTTGTACATCGACAAACCCAACAACAAATCGGGCAACAAGGATTATCCTGAATATCCCATTTTTGTGTCGGACAAGGGCAGTGAGGTGCTATACGACAAACCCCACATTCACGGCGGTGCCTACGAGGGCGATAAGTTTAAGTTTGTGGTGGATCCGTTTACCATTGACAGCTTAGACAACTTCACCATTGCCGGTTTGCGTTTCGATGGCAACTTTATTTCGGATGGCATCTTCCCTGAATTCCGTCATTACGTGACCATTCAAAAAGACTATTCCTTGGGATTTATCAAGCATACACCGCCCGGTGGGTACACCATGTATCGCGGAAAAGGGCTGGGCGATATGACCATGAATTTGTCTGAGGAGGGTTTTTATGGTACGGATGGTAGCATCCAATATCAAGGATCGAAAAGTGAATTTACCAAAATCTTGTTGTTGCCGAAAAAAGCAGTGGGTGTGCTGAATCGCTACGATTTGGCTGAAAATACCAAATACCCCGAGATCCATGCCGTGATGGCCAACATGGAGTGGAATCCCTATCAAGACGAGTACAACGTAACCAATGGCACAACACCCATCAAAATGTTCAAGGTGGGCCATGACTTTACGGGAACCATTACTCAGTCGCCCAGCGTGGTGAAAGGAAATGGAACCTTGGCATGGGATCAAGCGAAGTTTTATAGTCAGGAGCAAGTGTTTGGTCCTCAGAAATCAACCGCGAAAAAAGCCAATTTGCAGATTTATGCGGCTGACTCCTCGCGGATGGCTTTTGAAACCAGCGACATCAATGGCACCATGGATTTCAGCAAACGCATAGGAACCTTTACCAAGAATGAACCTGGTTCTATGACGAAGTTTGATTACAACATGTACCAAACCAACCTCACGGATTATCGCTGGGACATGGACAAGAAGATCATCACCGCGAAGGTGGGCCCTTCACTGGCCGGACAAACCCCCATTTTTGCGAGTACCAATCCAACCCAGGGCGGTCTAAGTTTTGAAGCGAAACGGGCCGATTACAGTTTGGTGGATTATACCCTCAAAATTTCTGAGATTCCGTATATCGATATCGCCGATTCAAGATTGTTCTTGAAAGATGGCAAAGCCACTGTGCGTGCCAATGCCGATATGGACCTGTTGGATAGTACCAAGTTGATTGCCGGAAAGGACAACAAATTCCATGAAATTTATAAGTTGAAAGTAAAGGTCTATGGTAAAAATAAGATTCGAGGCAATGGATTCTATCAGTATGTGAACAGTCGCGGTGGCCGACAAGAATTCTTCCTCGACAGCGTGATCGTGAATGAAAATCAGCGGGTAGAAGGGGTAGGAAAGATCGCCGAGGAGCAGAACTTTACCTTGGAGACAAAAATTGGGTACAAAGGCTTCGCCCAGATTGAAAGTACAGAGAAGCTCATCCGATTTACGGGTTACGTGAAACCCTTGCATACGTTCAAGAACATTTATCCTTCTGTTTGGATTCGCTTCGACAACCGTGTGGATCCCAAAGATGTGGTGCTTGACATGAGCGATCCCCGCGATAAAGACAACAAAAAGCAATACGTGGGATTGTTTGTCGCCAACGATTCAAGCTTTGTGTACCCCTTGATGTATTCATGGAAACGCCGTTACTCTGATGACGATGTTACCAATGATACGGGCATTTTCTACTACGACAACAAGACAGAGAGCTTTTATGCCGGCAGCAAGTCTCGATTGCGCGATGGTGGACTCAAGGGCAGCTGGATTCAATTTAACGAACGCGATCACAGCATTCATGCCGAGGGGCCTTTGGATTTTGGACTCGAAACGCCCAACATCAAATTTAAGAATGCGGGTACGGCCGATTTGTATCCCGGCGATAGCAGTTTTGTGTTCAACTTGGCGATGATGCTAGATTTCCCGATGCACCCCGATTATGTGGAACGCTTGGTGGCACTGATCAACGAAAATGGGGGCACTACTGCAACCGTGAATACCGATTTCTTCAAACGTTGTTTGGGCGAGATGATGGAAAGCGAGAAGGCCTATCGCAACGCCATGGAGAATTTGATGAAAAACGGTGAATTGAAAGGCAAGGACGAGGCGGAATACAAGTTGGTACTCAGCGATGCTACCTTCAGATGGGATAGCAAACTCCGCGGGATGTATTGCAATGACTTCGTTTCAGTGGCCAGTATCGCAGGCAAACCCATCAACAAGAATATGCATGCCGTGATGCTGTTAGAACACAAACGCAGCGGTCAAAACATGTATGTTTACCTCGATTTGGGCGCCAACGATTACATCTACATCAACCTCACCAAAACAGGGGCGAATGTGTATGCAACGGACCAAAACCTGCAACAAATTTTGACGAATACAGCCGACAAAGTGAAAGCGGAGAACTTCTATATTCGTCCTGCAACCGAACGTCAGGTAGACAAATTCCTTAGACGTTTTGAATAGGTAAAGGTTTAATCTTGCTGCGATTCTGGGTAAACCACTTGGGTTAAAAACAATCCTTCGGCGGGGACAGAAGCGCCGGCATCGCTGCGATTTCCGGTGTCGAGAATGCGCTGAAATTCCTCGGTGCTGATTTTGCCCAAGCCAACTTCGATGAGTGTGCCCACGATGGCTCTAACCATGTTGCGCAAAAAGCGATTGGCTTGAATGGTAAAAACATATCCGAGGTCGGTGGCCAACCAGTGTGCTTGAAACACGGTGCAATTGGGGTTGTTGTTGGGTGCCTCGCCTTTGCAGAAAGCCAAAAAGCTGCGTTCACCTACGAGTTTGGTCGCACAGTGATTCATGGCATCAACATCTAGACACTGGGCATTCCACCAAAAGGTGTGGGGCGCAAACGGATCTTTTTTTGCTTGAATGTGGTATTGGTACTCACGAAGTATGGCATCGAACCGCGCGTGAAAATTGGGCTCGCAGGGTTTGGCGGTCATGACATGGATGTCGATGGGAATCATTTTGTTCAACCGATGGGCCAAATCATTGGGCAGGTTTTCAGGACCATCGAAATGGGCCACGAAATATCTGGCGTGTACCCCTGAATCTGTGCGACCGCAACCCATGGTCTCAATGGGCTGATTGCACAAAGTACTGAGGGCTTTGTCGATGGCGGCTTGAACGGTGGGCGCGTTGGGTTGAATTTGCCAGCCAGCGTAATTGCTGCCATTGTAGGCCAATTCGATTTTATACCGCATGTTAGCAGTTTTCGTATACGATGGCACAGCCTTGACCAACACCGATACACATGGTGGCCAGACCGTATTTCAACGAAGGGTTTCTGCGCATGTGGTGCAAAAGGGTTGCCGAAATTCGGGTTCCTGATGCACCCAGTGGATGTCCAATGGCGATGCTTCCGCCGTTTGGATTCACGATATTTCGATCAATTTCCAGTGCGCGCATACTGGCCAGCACCTGAGAGGCAAAGGCTTCGTTTAATTCTGCAACACTCAAATCTTGAACTGAAAGGCCTGCATTTTTCAATGCTTTTTGGGTTGCGGGTACTGGTCCGATACCCATGATACTCGGGTCTACACCCGCCGCACCGATGCCCGCTACGCGGGCCATTGGGGTAAGTCCAAGTTGGTTGACCATTTCTTCAGAGGCCAGTATACACACTGCGGCGCCATCGTTGATGCCAGAGCTGTTGCCGGCTGTTACACTGCCACCCTCGCGAAATGCGGGTTTCAAGTTCGCCAAAACACTGACTTCACTGAGTCTTGGATGTTCGTCGGTACTAAACAGTAGGGGTTCTCCTTTTTTCTGTGGGATGGGCACGGCAACGATTTCGTTTTGGAAATTACCAGCCGCGTGGGCATTTTTCCAATTGAGTTGCGTTTCGTAGGCAAACTGATCTTGGTCCTCTCTCGATATGTTGAATTGCTCCGCCACGTTTTCCGCGGTTTCCCCCATGGAATAAGGGTAATACAATTTGGATAATGCGGGGTTGGTGAATCGCCAACCAATGGTTGTGTCGTGAATTTCTGTTGAGCGCGAAAAGGCCGATTCTGCTTTGGCCATCACAAAGGGTGCCCGGGTCATGCTTTCCGTACCCCCTGCAAGCACCAAATGGGCTTGGCCCGAGGCAATCGACATCGCCCCATTCATGATGCTTTGCAACCCGCTGGCACAGAGTCTGTTTACCGTGTAGCCCGGAACACTCGTGGGGATTCCAGCCAGTAAAGAAGCCATTCTTGCTACGTTTCTGTTGTCTTCACCCGCTTGATTTGCAGCCCCCAAAATCACTTCGTCAATGGCCGCAGGATCGATGTTGGGATTGCGTTGCAACAACGATAAAATGACGTGCGCCGCCAAATCATCGGGACGAATTGCAGCCAAAGTGCCACCAAATTTCCCTACAGGGGTTCTTACAATGTCGATTACGTAAACAGGTTGCTTCATCGATGCAAAATTCTGCATTTTCGCGCATAGCTCGTTGGTAAATTTTATATTTGCCCATTCATGTCTATTTATCAGGGCCATTTCCTCAAGCAAACCGCCACTAAATTGGTTGCGGCATTGCTCATGGTCTTGATACCGGGACTCACCTTTATGCATGTTCTTGCGCACAAACGTCAACGCAAGGAAGTGAAACGCTACCTGGAAAGAACGGTGGGTATGGAGTTGTCGGAAGACCTATTTTTGCCCAACACGGCGGAATATGCTCATGTGAAAAAGGGCAGTGAAATCATACTTGGGGAGAACAAGTACGACGTGCTGCAGGTGGTGGTTGTACCGGGCGGATATCGCGTAAAGGCGTTCAATGACAAAATCGAAAAAGCCCTAGAAAATCAAATCGCCCAGCAAACCGAGCGGGGTCATGGTGGCAGCAGTCATGCCAAGCCGCTTTGGTTCGATAAATTGCACTGGGGCCTTTGGGATAACGAGACAAGTGTTCCACTTCCATTGGATGGGGCGCAAGAATGTTTAAAGGATTTGGGCCGCGATGAACTATGCGGATTCATGGAGGTGAGCGTTCCGCCTCCGCAAGGATGTAAGTACCAACAAAGGGAATTTTGTTCCTAAAACACGAATGCAGCTTCTTCGCACGGCGAAGGGGCGATCATTTGGTGTGTTTTCTATTGTGTATTACATCCAAAAAAATTATGAAAAAAACAATGATTATGAGCGCTTTGCTGTGCCTGATGGGTATGGCGAACGCACAAGTTGATTCAAAGAAATCAACAGATACTACCGAAGTGGAATCGTTTGAAGAGGTATTGGTCTCCTCTCAGCGATTTGAACAACAGAGAAAAGAAACACCCAGACAAATTGAAGTTGTTGGTGCCAAGCGTTTGTCGGAATTGCAACCGGCCACCTTGGGTGATGCGTTGATCAATACGGGTCAGGTGTTTGTACAAAAGAGTCAAATGGGCGGTAGTTCGCCGGTTTTGCGTGGGTTTGAAGCCTCGCGGGTGCTGATGGTGGTTGATGGGGTTCGTATGAACAATGCCACCTACCGTGCGGGCCATTTGCAGGACATCATCACCATCGATCCGTTCATGCTCGATCGCATGGAGGTGAACTTTGGTTCAGGCTCTACTTTGTATGGGTCCGATGCCTTGGGCGGTGTGTTGTACTTCAAAACCAAGGAGGCAACTTTGGGCAAATTTGCGGTTAAACCTACGGCTACTGTGCGATATTTATCAGCCAGCCAATCCATCATTGGTAACCTGGGATTGAAGGTGCAGACCGAAAAGGTGGGACTGATTTTGTCGGCCACCCGCAGTCAATTCGGCGATTTGCGCAGTGGTAGCAAGAATTATTCGGACTGGGATACGTTTGGATATTTAACGAAGTATGTGACCCGCATCAATGGTCGCGATACCGTTTTGAAGAACGATGATCCGCAGTTACAGAAAGGAACGGGCTACGATCAGACCGATTTGTTCGCCAAAGTGTTTGCCAAAACGGGAAAGGTAGAACATACCTTGAATGTGCAGCGTTCTATGGCCGGACTTATTCCGCGGTATGACCGAATGTCGCAATTCAACAACGGCAAGCCGGTTTATAGTCGGTGGGATTATGCCCCACAGAATCGGAGTTATTTGTCGTACACGGCCAAATTGGGCTCAGTGGATCACAGCACACGATTGACGTTGGCTCAGCAAGGGACAGCGGTTGCCAGGGTAACCCGTAATTTTGGAAGTTCTACTGAGCGGACGCAGCGCGACGAGGTTACGATGCGCACGTTGAATTTGGATCGCCACGACAAGATCAGCGAGTCGTTCACGTTGAATTCAGGGGTAGAGATGGTTTGGAATTCGGTAAATTCGGTGGGAATTAATAAAAATATTTCTACGTTGGCAGAAACTGCAACCAAGGCCAGGTATAGTGATTCGGGTGCAACCACTCAGATGCATTCTGTATTTGCTCAGGGGATTTATCGTGTAGCAAAAACGGGCACGGTGATTCAGGGGGGCTTCAGGGTTTCCAAGTATTCGTTGGAGGCCTTGTTTTCTAAGGCGAACCCTTGGAAGTTGCCTTACAGTTCCATTTCATTTGCTTCAACAACGCCGAGTTATGATTTGGGGTTGACGCAGCAGTTGAAGAAGGGATTGTTGTTGAAGGCGAGTGTGAATCAGGCGTACCGCAATCCAAACGTAGACGATATGACCAAGGTGTTTGACAGCAAGCCGGGAGCTAAGTTGTTGGTACCGAGTCCAACGTTGAAAGCCGAGCAGAGCACTACCTATGATTTGGGGATTTTGTGTCGGAAGGACAGGACATTCGCTTTGGAGGCGGGGGTGTTTAGCAGTGTGGTGAAGAATTTATTGTTAGACCAACCGGGCAGTTTGAACGGTGCTGATTCGATGATGTACGATGGCAGGATGACAAGGATTTATCAGTTGCAGAATGTGGCGGTTGGACAGATCACGGGGTTGTATTTGAATGCGAAGGTGAGGGTGATGCGTGATTTGTGGTTCAGCGGATCGGTTACCCAGACCAAGGGGGTTTACAAGGTGGATGAGGCGGCTGCGGTGCAGCCGCTGGATCACATTCCGCCGGTATATGGACAGGCTTCTTTGCGTTGGAATGGTGCGGGTTGGTTTGCTGAAGCACAGTGTTTGTTCAACGGGATGAAGAAGGCCAAAGATTATTCGAGTTCTGGGGAAGACAATCAGGACAAGCAACCGATTGGATTGGCTGATATCAATGGTGATGGAAAGGCAGACGGGTTCAATCCGGCTTGGCAATGTTGGAACCTTCGCGGGGGGTATCAGCACAAGTCGGGTTTGAGCGCTACGTTGGCTGTAGAGAATGTGTTGGATTTGCATTACCGGTATTTTGCCAGTGGGATGAGTGCTGCTGGGCGGTCGGTGAATGTGAGTTTGGCTTACACTTTTTAGTAATGGGTTGATTGGGTTCGGCGTGCCCGAAGGGCCGCCGAACCTTCAGGCGCCGGGGAGCGGGAGCTCCCCGGCGCTTTTGTTTTGTGGGGTTGTCTGAGGACCATCACGGATACTTTCGTATCTTTGCACCCACTATGGGAAGGATTTTTGAAAAACGCAAACATACCATGTTTGCTCGCTTCGACCGTATGGCCAAGCAGTTTACCCGCATCGGAAAGGAAATAGCCATCGCTGTAAAGCAAGGTGGACCCATGCCGGAAAACAATCCCAAACTGCGTACAGTCATCCAAAACGCCAAGGCAGTGAACATGCCCAAAGACCGCGTGGATGCCGCAATCAAAAGGGCGAGTTCAAAAGGCGATTCTGCCGACTATGAAGAAGTTCGTTTCGAAGGGTATGCCCCTCATGGTGTGGCTGTTTTGGTAGAAACCGCTACCGATAACAATACCCGTACCGTTGCCAACGTGCGTATGCATTTTAACAAAGGGGGTGGGGCCATGGGCAAAACTGGCTCATTGGATTTCATCTTTACCCGCAAAGGCGTGTTGAAAATTGAAAAAGCCAAGTTGGGCGGTCGTGATTTGGATGAGTTTGAGTTTGAACTGATCGATTTTGGTCTCGATGAGGTGGCCATTGATGAGGATATGGTGTATGTATATTGCGATTTCACATCGTTCGGACAGATGCAAAAAGGCCTGGAAGACATGGGTGTTGAAGTGAATACTGCCGAGTTGCAATACATTCCCAATACTTGGGTGGATCTCACTGAGGAACAGGCGAAGGAAGTCCTGGATTTGGTGGATCGATTGGAGGGAGACGACGACGTTCAAAACGTGTATCACAATCTGCGATAAGGGAAGCTGCTGCGGGGCGCACTGCGGTTAGTAAGACTGTTTATAACGCAAAAGAGGGCGGAATTTCCGCCCTCTTTTGCGTTGGTTATCGCGTTCATTATCGCGTTGATTATCGCGCTGGTTGTCGCGCTGGTTGTCGCGCTGGAATTATTTCGGACAGGTTTGGCACTCAATCACCTTGGCATCGAAAACGGCCTTTAATGGAATGTTGCGCTCAGGTTGTGTTGGGTCGTTGCTCACAATCCAAATGGAATAGTTGGCATTCCCCTTTTTCAATACGGTTTCAAAAAATACCTTCACTGTAACCGATTTTCCGGCAGGAATTACCAGTTTGGCCTGTGGGTACTTGGGCGATTTCTCAGTGGGGTATTTCAGGGAAATGCAGCCACAATCACCCGCGATTTCATGAATTACGAGTTCGGATTGGCCTGGATTCGACAAAGTGATTTCTGTGGCTAGAATATCGCCGGCCACTTGTTTGCCAAAATTGATTTCTGGTTTGTCGGTGGTTAGTTTTGGTTGTTTTGCCAATTGCTTGGCGTTGAGTTTTGGGAAAAACTGCTTGCGGTTGTAATTGACGTACATCGCATTGTACAAAGCCGCAGGATTGTCGGTGGTGAAGGGCAATTCAACGGTTGAAAAGCCGTAGTGCTTGATTTTGGTGCCATCAATAATGACCGAAAATTTGCCACTTTCATTGGGTTCCAGTGTGCTGGGGAACGCGGTTATGGTAAGGAAGTCTGGAATGCTGCCGGGTTCGATGGGGTTGAAATTGGCCGTATAAGGCGTTTCATTGGTGATGCGGATGGTTTGAGAATCACGTTGATTATCGTACAGGGGGTTGAACGTAATGGAAGGGGCGCTGTACCGGATTTGACCTAAATCGGGGATGGGTGCTGCATTCGGGTCGATCTCTTCCTTGAGTACTTCTCCTTCAATATCCAGATGAACAATGGGCGCATTGATGGCGTTGGAGTATACCGTGATGGACTTTTTAAATTCTCCGATGCGGTTGGTGGTTTCGTATCTTGCTTCAATAAATCCTTTGCCACCGGGTAGGATGGAGTCACGGGTCCAATCGGGGGTAGTGCAACCACAGGAGGTATGTACTTGCTGGATAAACAGGGTTTGGTTTCCGGTATTTGTGAAGGGGTATCGGTGTGAAGCAAATTTGATGGATTCGGAGACTTTGCCAAAATTGTGAATGCTGTGATCGAAAATGATTTCAGGTCCTTTGTTGGGTTGCTTCGTATTTTGCGCGAGAGCGGGGCGGTTGGTTATGGATAGGAGCGTAAAGCTGAGGACTGTAAGGATTCTCATGGTGTGGATTTTCTGGGTGGGAAGTATCAAAAGTAGTACCAAAGTTGCAGACGAAGAAAAAAAGATGAAAGTTGCTTGAAGGGTGGCGATTACAGCGTTTTTGGGAAGCGGCGAGGGAATTTCACGCCGAATTGGTGAGATAATTGGGAATCTTTTGAAAACACAGCCATATTTTTTTCGTACAGTATTGATTTTGACAAATGAAAAGCGTAATTTTGCCGTCCTTTTTGGGAAAAATATGCCAACTATACAACAGCTAATTAGAAAGGGAAGACAGGAAACTGTTTGGAAGAGTAAGTCTCCAGCACTCGATTCTTGTCCACAGCGCAGAGGTGTTTGTACCCGCGTATACACAACCACGCCAAAGAAGCCAAACTCTGCGCTTCGTAAGGTGGCCCGTGTACGTTTGTCGAACGGAAAAGAAGTGAACGCCTACATTCCGGGTGAAGGCCACAACTTGCAAGAACACAGTATCGTATTGGTACGTGGCGGCAGGGTGAAGGATTTGCCAGGGGTACGTTATCACATTGTACGTGGTGCATTGGACACTGCGGGTGTGGAGGGACGTAACCAACGCAGAAGTAAGTACGGTACGAAGAAACCAAAGGCTAAGAAATAATTAAGAGTAAAAAGTCATGAGAAAATCGCGCGCTAAAAAACGCATATTGTTGCCAGATCCCAAGTTCAACGACACCGTTGTAACTCGCTTTGTAAACGGGATGATGTATGATGGCAAAAAATCTTTGGCATTCAACATTTTTTATTCCGCTTTGGATATTGTTGAGGCTAAGGTTACAGAGGAGCCAGGTATCGAAACTTTCCGCAAGGCGTTGAACAACGTAATGCCAACGGTAGAGGTAAAGGCACGTCGTGTAGGTGGATCTACCTTCCAAATTCCAACTGAAGTTCAGCCCCGCCGTCGTATGGCTGTAGGTATGAAGTGGATGATTGGTTACGCCCGCAAGCGCAACGAGAAATCAATGGCTGAGAAGTTGGCTGGTGAGATTTTGGCTGCAGCACGTAACGAAGGTTCTGCTGTGAAGAAAAAAGAGGATACACACAAAATGGCTGAGGCCAACAAGGCGTTCGCGCACTTTAGAGTTTAATTATAGAGAAATAGAAGCATGTCACGCGATTTATCGTTAACAAGAAATATTGGTATTGCTGCGCACATTGATGCCGGTAAGACTACAACCACAGAGCGCATTTTGTTCTACGCCGGAGTGAACCACAAAATTGGTGAGGTACACGATGGTGCGGCCACCATGGACTGGATGGCTCAGGAGCAAGAGCGTGGAATTACCATTACTTCAGCAGCTACTACTGTATTCTGGAAGTATTTGGATAAGAACTACCACATCAACATCATTGATACCCCAGGTCACGTAGACTTCACGGTTGAAGTAAACCGTTCTTTGCGTGTATTGGATGGTTTGGTGTTCTTGTTCAGTTCTGTGGATGGTGTTGAGCCTCAGTCAGAAACTAACTGGCGTTTGGCTAACAACTACAATGTGGCTCGTATTGGTTTCGTGAACAAAATGGACCGCGCGGGTGCTGATTTCTTGAATGTTGTAAATCAAGTGAAAACCATGTTGGGTAGCAATGCAATTCCTTTGCAGTTGCCCATCGGTGCCGAAGATAATTTCAAAGGGGTTGTTGATTTGATCAACTTCCGCGGGATGATTTGGAATGAGAAAGACCAGGGAATGACCTACGAAACGGTAGAAATCCCTGCAGACATGGTAGAAGAAGCGACCATGTGGAGAGAGAAGTTGTTGGAAGCAGTGTCTGAATACGACGATACCTTGATGGAGAAGTTCTTCGAGGATCCAACTTCAATCACAGAAAGAGAAATTTTGAACGCTTTGCGTCCGGCCGTTATCGACATGAAAATTGTTCCGATGATGTGTGGATCTGCGTTCAAGAACAAAGGGGTACAAACCATGTTGGACATGGTGATGGAATTGATGCCATCTCCTTTGGATAAGGGTGGTGCAAAAGGTACTGACCCTGATACGGAGAAAGAAATTATCCGTAAGCCTGATTACAATGAGCCTTTCGCCGCTTTGGCGTTCAAGATTGCTACAGATCCTTATGTAGGTCGTTTGTGTTTCTTGCGTGCTTACTCAGGCAAATTGGATGCGGGTTCGTATGTATTGAACATGCGTACAGGCAACAAAGAGCGTATCTCTCGTATCTTCCAGATGCACGCGAACAAGCAGAACCCAATCGAATATTTGGGTGCTGGTGATATCGGAGCTGCAGTAGGATTTAAAGATATCAAAACTGGAGATACCTTGTGTTCTGAAGGTCACCCAATCGTGTTGGAGTCAATGGTATTCCCTGAGCCAGTAATTGGTTTGGCGATTGAGCCTAAGACCCAAGCCGATTCAGATAAGTTGGGTAATGCTTTGGCGAAATTGGCTGAAGAAGATCCTACTTTCCGTGTAAATACGGATTCTGACACAGGTCAAACCATCATCAGTGGTATGGGAGAGTTGCACTTGGAAATCATCGTGGATCGTTTGAAGCGTGAATTCAAAGTTGAGTGTAACCAAGGAGCACCTCAAGTATCTTACAAAGAAGCTATTACAACCGAATACACTCACCGTGAAACTTACAAAAAGCAAACCGGTGGTCGTGGTAAATTCGCGGATATCCAATTCACTTTGGGCCCAGCCGATGAGTCTTTCACTGGCGAAGGTTTGCAGTGGGTGAATGAAGTTGTGGGTGGTTCAATTCCCCGTGAATTCATTCCTTCAGTGGAAAAAGGTTTCAAGGCCGCTATGGCCAACGGTGTTTTGGCAGGTTATGCCATCGACCGTATGAAGGTTCGTTTGTTCGACGGTAGTTTCCACCCTGTGGATTCAGATTCGTTGTCGTTCGAAGTTGCAGCACGAAGCGGTTTCCGTGAAGCGGCCCGTCGTTGTAACCCCGTATTGTTGGAGCCTATCATGAAGTTGGAAGTAGTTACTCCCCACGAAAACAGTGGTGATGTAATGGGTGACTTGAACCGTCGTCGTGGCCAATTGGAAGGGATCGACGAGCGTGCAGGTTCTCAAATTGTGAAAGCAAAAGTGCCATTGAGTGAAATGTTTGGATACGTTACTACGTTGAGAACGATCACTTCTGGCCGTGCGACGTCTTCAATGGAATTCAGTCACTATGCTGAAACTCCAAGAAACATCGCAGAAGAAGTATTGAAAAAAGCTAACGCTGCTAGTTAATAAATTACAAAATGGTAAGTCAAAAAATCAGAATCAAGCTCAAGTCTTTCGACCACAACCTTATCGACAAATCTGCCGAGAAGATTGTGAAGGCCGTAAAGACCACTGGGGTCGTGGTGAGTGGGCCAGTGCCGCTTCCAACACGTAAGAGAATCTTTACTGTGTTGCGTTCACCTCACGTTAACAAAAAAGCTAGGGAGCAGTTCCAATACTGCACATACCAACGCTTGATCGACATTTTCAACGGTTCAACTAAGACTGTTGATGCGTTGATGAAGATTGAGTTGCCTAGTGGTGTTGAAGTAGAAATCAAATTGTAAGGAGGGTAGCAGTCATGAATGGAATAATCGGAAAAAAGTTGGGTATGACCAGCATTTTCAACGAGGATGGTAAGCGTTTGGCTTGCACCGTAGTTGAGGCGGGTCCTTGTGTTGTTACACAAGTTAAGACTCAAGATACAGATGGTTACCAGGCCGTACAGTTGGCTTGGGGTGAGAAGAAAGACAAGCACACTTCTTCTGCGATGAAAGGTCACTTTGCGAAATCAAAGACTACACCTAAGCGTGTGGTTATGGAGTTCCGCGATGTTGATACTTTGCCTGAATTGGGTTCAGTAGTAGATGTGAACTTGTTTGAGACTGGCGAATACGTAAGTGTTGTGGGCAAGTCTAAGGGTAAAGGTTTTCAGGGTGTTGTTAAACGTCATGGTTTTGCGGGTGTGGGTGAATCTACACACGGTCAACACAACCGTTTGAGAGCGCCAGGTTCTATCGGTGCTTGTTCGTTCCCAGGACGTGTATTCAAAGGAATGCGCATGGCAGGACGTACGGGTGGAAACCGAGTGAAAATCCAAAACTTGGAAGTTTTGAAAATTGATGCAGACAGAAACCTGATCGTGATT
>JBJTNN010000144.1:0-2645 GCA_046074125.1 Bacteroidota bacterium | reverse complement strand
TGATGATACTTTGCTAAAAAGTGCAGAATTGTTATGTCGGCTCTAAATGTATACCTAATACAAACCGCCCTGAATTGGGAAAATCCTGCGGCCAACCGGGCGCGACTTCAGTGGCATATGGGACAAACAACGGCGGGGTCTATGGTTGTGTTGCCTGAGATGTTTGGTACGGGCTTTACGATGAACCCCCAGGAGTGGGCCGAATCCATGGACGGTGAAACCGTGCAATGGATGAAGGCCATGAGCGCAGATCGGATGATCTGCGGCAGTTTGGCCATTGTAGAAAATAATTGCTTTTACAACCGATTTTTGGCCATTTTTCAAGGGGAAATTGTGGCTCAGTATAACAAGCGACACCTGTTTTCGTACGCTGGGGAAAATGAATCCTACACCCCGGGAAAAGAACCATGTGTGTTTCAATTCCAAGGATGGGAAATCGCACCGTTTGTTTGTTATGATTTGCGCTTTCCTGCTTGGATTCGCAAAACGCTCGCAAGTGGAAATGCTTCAATTCCTCAATGTCTGTTGTTCGTGGCCAACTGGCCTTCGGCAAGAATTGCCGCTTGGGATGCACTGTTGAAAGCCCGTGCCATTGAAAATCAGGCCTATGTAGTGGCCGTGAATCGGGTAGGAAATGATGGCAAAGGCATCGCCCATAACGGTCATTCACAAGTGCTCCGCTTCGATGGCGATTATCTCATGCAACCCCACGAAAGGGAGGGCTTGGCACACGTGGTCCTAGAAAAAGGTCCGCTTCAGCAGTACCGCAGCAAGTATCCATTTTGGCTTGATGCCGATGGATTCTGACAATAATTTAACAATGTACCATCGGGTATGTTGTATCTTTGTAAAGTTGAAAAAACCAATCTCATACTATCTAATGGGTTTAAAAAACATGGTTCTCACCTTGTTTTTGTTGGTTTTTGTATCCAATCTCAATTCAACTTCCTTTACCAAAGATTTCCAGCAAACAGGTTTTGTTTGTGAGCTCGACATAGATTCTGATGAGTTTAATGAAGAATCTGCGGCGAATTTCTTGGATCATTTTCTCCCTGTATGCAATCAGTTTGCCCTGGTAAATAACCTAAGTGCGATCTGTGCGGATTTGCCTGTAAGTGGCAATATTTCAAAGAGTTACTCGCTTCATTTTCTCAGGAAGCGACCTGTTGTATTGCACAACCTGAAACTTTATTGTTAATCATCCTCTGTCGTGAGCTTGTTAAGTCTCACCGTCGGTTTTTCTATTTTATAGAAGGATGTTTTAACAAAGAAAAGTTTCAATGAAAAATAAAATAATTGTATTGATATTCTTGTTGGTGGGTAAATTTTTATCCGCACAAAATACCAATGTGGGATTACCAAATCCCGATAAACAAAAACCCACATTAGAGTTTCATGCCCTGAATCAAGTTTGGTTAAGGGCCAATCAAAGCAATCCCGGAACAACGGTTCTATCAGAAGCCGCCAATCAAACGGTGGATTTGGGCTTGCGCAGAACCAGGTTCCAAGTGTTTGGCGAGGTTGCCCCCAAAGTGTTTTTGTATTTCCAGGCGGGTCAAAACAATGTAAACAGAATGACCAACCTCAATGGAAATCGCAAAAATACATTCTTCATTCACGATGCTTTGTGCGAATATGCCGCATTTGGGAACAAGCTGAAGCTAGGTGGTGGTTTGACCATCGCCAATGGGCTCAGTAGATTTTCTCAGCCCAGTATATCGAGTATTTTGGCATTGGATGTACCTGTGTTTGCGCAAGCTACAGTGGATCAAACCGATCAATTCAGTCGGAAACTGAGTGCCATGGCTAGGGGACAAATCGGACATTGGGATTATCGCATTGTAATGTCTGATCCATTTCCAATTCAATCGAACGGAAATACGGCACCCACATTGGGGAATAATGCCTCCTTTGCCACAAAAGGCCACCATTGGCAACAACAAGCCATGTTAACCTATCAGTTCTTTGAGCAAGAGCAACACCTAACGCCCTATATGCCAGGAACATATTTGGGGAGCAAAAAAGTTTGGAACATATCGGTAGGGGGGATTTATCAGAAAAATGCCACGTGGAGTTTGCAATCGAATGGCCCGAATGCCCCAGCAGATACCCTTTATCACCCCCTTTTGTTGGGTTGTGTTGAATCGTTTCTGGATATGCCCATCAATGCCGCAGTGGGCAATGCCATTCATGCTTATCTGGGCTATTTTTATACCAACTACGGTGCAAACTACCTCAGATACAATGGTATAATGAATCCCGCCAACGGCATGAGTCAGTCCGGTTTGGCCACCGAAGTAGGAGGTCAATACGGAAACGCCTACCCAATGTTTGGAACGGGCCATGTTTGGCATGCACAGGTAGCCTATTTGTTGCCCAAAGATTTTTTGGGAAAAGAAGCAGCGCACGGCAAACTGCAATGTTATGCTACCGCCACGGGTTCCAAGTATACACGACTCAATAACAAACAACTCGTGATCGGAAGCCTAGGGGTGAATTGGCAGATGCCAGGAAATCGCTCTAAAATTACCTTAGACTTAAGCAACCGTCCGGCGGTAGCACTTTACAATTCAAATTCATTCACGGTGACAAGAAAAAACGCGTTCACCCTTCAATATCAAATTAATATATAAATCACATGAACA